>NZ_JBFPJR010000017.1:0-81461 GCF_040838215.1 Nocardioides eburneus
GAAGCTGTCGGCGAGCAGCGTCATCGTAGTGTAGAAGCTCAACTGAGCGAGGTACCAGTAGCCGTCAGCCCTCGACCTGGTCGGCGTACCTGCACGCCGACCCGGCCGACCATTCACGCAGACGCGGTCAGGCGGTGAGGACCAGCCCGTCGCCGCCCTTGTCGACGACGACCGTGCCGCCGTCGCTGATCTCGCCACCGATCAGCATCCGCGCGAGCGGGTCGCCGATGGAGGTCTGGATCAGCCGGCGCAGCGGACGGGCGCCGTACGCCGGGTCGTAGCCGGTCTCGGCGAGCCATTCCTTCGCCGCGGGGGTGACGTCGATCGTGATGCGGCGTACGGCGAGCCGCTTCTCGAGCAGGCCGAGCTGGATGTCGACGATCCTGGTCAGGTCGGCGAGCGAGAGCGCGTCGAACATGACGATCTCGTCGAGCCGGTTGAGGAACTCCGGCTTGAAGCTCGACCGGACGACCGCCATGACGTTCTCGCGCTTCGTGTGCTCGTCCATCAGGGGGTCGACGAGGAAGTTCGAGCCGAGGTTGGAGGTCAGGATCAGGATCGTGTTGCGGAAGTCGACGGTCCGGCCCTGGCCGTCGGTCAGCCGGCCGTCGTCGAGGACCTGCAGCAGGATGTCGAAGACCTCGGGGTGGGCCTTCTCGACCTCGTCGAGGAGGACCACCGAGTAGGGCCGGCGGCGGACCGCCTCGGTCAGCTGGCCACCCTCGTCGTACCCCACGTAGCCCGGAGGGGCCCCGACGAGGCGTGCGACGGAGTGCTTCTCGGCGTACTCCGACATGTCGATCCGGACGATCGCCCGCTCGTCGTCGAAGAGGAAGTCCGCGAGCGACTTGGCCAGCTCGGTCTTGCCCGTCCCGGTCGGACCGAGGAAGAGGAACGACCCGGTCGGCCGGTTGGGGTCGGCGATGCCGGCCCGGGAGCGGCGTACGGCATCGGAGACAGCCGTGACCGCGTCGGCCTGCCCGATCAGGCGCTCGCCGATGACGGTCTCCATCTCGAGCAGCTTGGCGGTCTCGCCCTGCAGCATCTTGCCGGTCGGGATGCCGGTCCAGGCCTCGACGACCTCGGCGATCTGCTCCGGTCCGACCTCCTCGCCGACCAGCTTCTCGACCGCGTCACCGCTCTCGGAGACCTTGGCGGCCGCCTCGATCTGCTCCTCGAGCGCGGGGATGCGACCGTAGAGGATCTCCGAGGCCCCGGCGAGGTTGCCCTCACGGGTCAGCCGGTCGGCCTCGATGCGGAGCGCGTCGAGCTGCTTGCGCAGCTCGCCCTCACCCTCGAGGGAGGCCTTCTCCTGCTCCCACCGGGCCTCGAGACCCCGCAGCTCCTCCTCCTTGTCGGCGAGCTCCTTCTTGAGCGCCGCGAGCCGCTCCCTGGTGGCCTCGTCGGTCTCCTTCTCGAGCGCGAACTCCTCCATCTTGAGCCGGTCGACCTGGCGGCGGAGCTGGTCGATCTCCTCCGGGGACGACTCGATCTCCATCCGCAGCCGCGAGGCGGCCTCGTCGATGAGGTCGATCGCCTTGTCGGGCAGCTGGCGACCGGTGATGTAGCGGTCGGAGAGGCTCGCCGCGGCCACGAGCGCGGCGTCGGTGATGCGGACACCGTGGTGGGCCTCGTACTTCTCCTGGATGCCGCGCAGGATCTGGATGGTGTCCTCGACCGACGGCTCGCCGACGAAGACCTGCTGGAAGCGGCGCTCCAGCGCCGGGTCCTTCTCGATCCGCTCGCGGTACTCGTCGAGCGTGGTCGCGCCGATCATGTGCAGCTCGCCGCGGGCGAGCATCGGCTTGAGCATGTTGCCCGCGTCCATGGCGGAGTCGCCCCCGGCGCCCGCGCCGACGACGGTGTGGAGCTCGTCGATGAAGGTGATGACCTGGCCCTCGGCCGCCTTGATCTCCTCGAGAACGGCCTTGAGCCGCTCCTCGAACTGGCCGCGGTACTGCGCGCCGGCGACCATGCCGGCCAGGTCGAGGCTGAGCACGCGGCGGCCCTTGAGGGAGTCCGGGACGTCGCCGGCGACGATGCGCTGGGCGAGGCCCTCGACGACGGCGGTCTTGCCGACGCCGGGCTCGCCGATGAGGACGGGGTTGTTCTTCGTACGCCGGCTGAGCACCTGGATCACCCGGCGGATCTCCTGGTCGCGGCCGATGACCGGGTCGAGCTTGCCCTCCTCCGCGGCCTTGGTGAGATCGACGGAGTACTTGTCGAGTGCCTCGTAGGTCGACTCGGCGTCCTGGCTCGTCACCCGGCGGTTGCCGCGGACGGCGGTCAGGCTCTCGCGCAGCCCCTTCTCGGTGAGGCCGGCGTCCGTGAGGACCTTCTGCGCGCTGGACTCGACGGTCGCCAGGCTGATCAGCAGGTGCTCCGTCGCGGCATAGTCGTCCTTGAGGGACGTGGCGAGGGTGAGAGCACCGGCGAGGACGCGCGTCAGCGCCGCCGACGCGGCGGGCTGCTGGACGGTCGAGCCGGTGGCGCGCGGGAGCGCGTCCTGCACCGCGACCGCCCGGCCGGTCAGCTCGTCGGGGTCGACGCCGGAGCGGGCCACCATCGAGCGGGCGGTCCCGTCCTGCTGCTGCAGCAGCGCGACGAGCAGGTGGATCGGCTCGGTCGTGGTGTTGCCGGCCGTGGTGGCCGCGAGCTGGGCAGCCTCGATCGCCTCGCGACTGCGGTTGGTGAACTTGTCGGCCGAGAACTGGCTCATAGGTGGCTACTCCTGAGGAAGAACGTCCGCGAGTGAAGTGTGCTCGCTGTCGATCTCAACGCGCCAGAAGTTGAGTCTGTTCCGCTCAACTTTGGGAATTTTCGAGGTGTCCCACCACTCCGTCGCACGACGGCCCGCGGTCGCCCGCTCGGGGCGCGCACCCGGAGCCGCCACCGAGCCTTCTTGACGAAGCGGCGCCCGGGCAGCAGAGTCGCGCCCATGAGCGAGGTCTCGGTCGTCGACGACCAGGAGAAGCACCGTTTCGAGGGCTGGGTGGGAAGTGAGTTGGCCGGATTCGCGGACTACCAACTGACCGACGAGCTCATCGTCTTCACCCACACCGAGGTGGACGAGGCCTACGAGGGCCAGGGCGTCGGCTCTGCCATCGCCGGTCACGCGCTTGCCGCCGTCCGTGACGACGGCTCCCGCAAGGTGCTGCCGCTATGCCCCTTCATCTCGGGCTACATCTCGCGCCACCGCGAGTTCGTGCCGCTGGTCTACGGCGCCCCACCGTCGACCGCGAAGGACTGACCGCGACCGGCGTCCTGCGACCGGCTCACCTGTTCACCCCTCGCGCGGCTCGACCTGGCTGGGCGCGTCATGCTCGGGGAAGTCGGCCGTGGCGACCTCCTCCGGCTCGATGAGGGTCATCCGGCAGAACCCCTCCCCGAACGGCGTGAGGTGGACCGACCTGCGCACGACCTTGGCGAACTTCACCGAGTGGAGCGCGGCGAGCACGTCGGGCTGAGCCTCGAGGACCTGATAGTCCTCCGGGTCGCGCAGCGGCTCCCGCGACAGCCAGATCAGGCCGAGGCGGAACAGGTTGTTGAGGTAGGCCGGGACGCGCTCGGGATAGCGCACCCCGGCGCGGGCGCCGATCATCGACAGTCCCGGCGCGACCAGCTGGCTGTTGACCAGCCCGGCCGGTCCGCCCGTGCGGATGTCGACGCTGGGCTGAGGGCCGCCCTGGAGGAGGAGCAGCAGGATCCGCGCCTCGTCCGGCGCCAGGTCGTCGAGGATCCGGGCGTACGCCGGATGCCCCTGCTCCTCGCTCCAGACGTCCCGAGAGCGCTCGAGGAGTGCGGCGCCGCGCTCACGCAGCGTCGCCGGCGATGCCTCGCGCACGGAGGGTGAGCGCTGTGCCGCGCCCCGCGGGTCGCTCGCCTCCGGCACGTCGATCGTCGCCGGCGTACCGGTCACGAGGGAGCGGGCGACGTCCGAGACGATCTCCACGGCGCCGACCGCCTCACGCGCGAGCTCGGCCCGGGCGTCGGGGTCGACGACGGCACGCGCGACCTTGAGGCTCGTGCGCAGGGAGGTACGCATCCCCCAGCCGGTGGTCTGCCACGCCGCGCCGGCGGCCACCCGCGCGAGCCCGGGCAGCGCCTCGACCGCCGGCGCCATCTGGGGGACAAGCCCCGGCCCGTCGTCGTCGGTCCTCAAGATCCGGGCGGGAACAGCAGCAAGTGCAGAAAGCCGCCGGCCAAACCCATGATCGCGCCGTGGGCGTAGAGCATCCACTCGTCCTCCTTGATCGCGGCCCGCATCATCTCAACGAAGTCGGCGGGCGGGAGTTCCTTGGTGCGCCGCGCGACCAGACGCTGGATGCGATCCGCCTGCTGCTTGCTGAACTGCGGGTCCTGGAAAGGCACGAGCGTACGGTCCGCGGCCTCCTCGGCCACCGAACGGCTGATCCGGTCGAAGCGCTCGGGGCCCAGCACGACCCGCACGGCGCCACGGTAGGGACCGGCGGCCCGGTCGACGGCCGGCTCGAGCGCGGTGGTGAGCAGCCGCCGGGTGGCGTCGCCGCGCGGCCCACTGAGGAGGAAGTCGCCGATCCGCTCGAGGGTGATGACGTCGGAGGCGATGATGTCGGCATACACCTCGGCGGCCTGGGCCTGGCGGCGCGGGAAGAGGCCGTGCACCTTCACCCCGAGGATGCGCTTGGGCGCGGGCGGCTCGAAGATCAGCCACATGCCGAGGAGGTTGGTCACCCAGCCGACCACGACGCCCATGACCGGGAGGAGCCAGGCCTGTTGGAGGATGGAGTCGACGACCGCGACCGGCACGCCGAGCAGGAACCCGAAGACGAATCCGAACGCGACCATGAGGTTCAGCTCGCGTTGGCCGAAGTCGCGGAAGATCTTGACGACGACGTCGGGGTTCTTCCGGAAGTGCTCGATGACCATGAGCTTGGGGTCGAGCAGCTGGTCGATGTGGGTGCCGATGTCGGTGGTGACCTGACCGACGATCGCGGGCAGCTGCTCCTGCACGCGTACGACGATGGCGTACCGCACCGACAACGGCAGGTCCCGCCACAGCCGCGGGTGCTCACGCGTCATGATCTCGTCGACCAGGGCCGGCACCTCGGGCCGGAAGACCTCGACGATGTGCTCGGCGATCTGCTCGGGCTGGAGCTGTTGATAGAACTCCCCCGGCGTCCCGAGCTTCGCGATCGCCTTGTCGACCGCGATCGAGCCCATCTTGGCGGCGCGTGCCGGGATGATCCCCTGCCAGCCGAGTCCGCCCTGCGCGATGCCGGGGACCTCCTGGAGCTTGCGCGGCAGGATCGACGCGAGCTCCCGCAGGCCCGGCACCCGGGCGCCACGGAAGCGCAGTGGGTAGAAGAGCATGTAGAGGCCGGACCAGTTGATCAGCCACCCGATGACCCCGGTGAACACCGGCACCGTCAGGAGGTGGAACCAGTTGACCCCTGCTGCCCAGTCACGTAGCCACTCAGGCCACACAGATACCCCTCTTCGCTCAGCCCTCCCCGGCCGACCCGGCAGAGACTAGCCGGAGGAGACGACCCTCACACCTCGTGTCCATCGTGACCGTCAGTCGTCGGGCCCCTCCGTGGCGGCCGCGTCCGGCGGCGCCTCGTGGGTCGGCAGGTCGGCGAGCTCGTCGGCGTCGGCGAAGCAGACTCGGGCGAAGTCCTGACCGAACGGGGTCAGGTGGATGCTGCGGCGGATGATCCGGGCCGAGCGCACCGAGTGGACGGCGTCCAGCACGTCGGGCTGGGCCTCGACGACCTGGTAGCGAAGCAGCTCCGCGACCGGCTCGGGCGACTGCCAGACAAGGCCGAGCCGGGTCAGGTTGTTGAGGTACTGCGGCACCGAGTCGGGGTAGCGCACGCTGGCCCGTGGCCCGATCATCGTCAGCCCGCGCGCGACGGCGCGGGCGCCGGTGAGCCGCCCGATGGCGCCACCCTCGCGGACGTCGACGCTCGGCTGCGGGCCGTCCCGCAGCAGCAGCACGAGCAGTCGCGCCTCGTCGGGCGCGAGATCACGCAGGATGGCGGCGTACGCCGGGTGCCGGCTGTCGTCGTCCCACACGTCGCGCGAGCGGCGCAGCAGCTGCTCGCCGTACCTCCGCAGCTTGTCGCTCTCGGACTCGCCGCCGGGGCGGGTGCCGCGGCTCTGGAGCGAGGTCTGCGCGGCCTCGAGCGCCGGCAGGCCCCACCGCTCCACCGCCTCGGAGATCGGCCCACCCTTGGCGACCGACCGCGCGAGCTCGGTGAGCTGGCCCGCGACCGCCCCGAGGTCGTCGCTGAGCCTGGCCGCCTCGCCGGGATCCACCACGGCGCGCGCGACGCGGCCCCAGGTCCGTGCGTAGGCCGCGATGCCCCAGCCGGCGGTGTGGGCGACCGTGACGGCGCTGATCCGGAGCAGGCCCGGCAGCGCCTGCAGCGTCGAGCCGACCGCGCCCGGAGCGGGCGCGGGATCGGGGACGGCGCGGAGCTCGGCGCGCTCGTCGGTGGCCGGCGCGCCACCGGTGTTGATGTGGGCGAGCGACATCAGCCGACCCCGAAGATCCAGAGGTGGAGCAGTCCGCCCGCGAAGCCCATGATCGCGCCGTGGGCGTAGAGCAGCCACTCGTCCTCCTTGATCGCGGCCCGCATCATCTCGACGAACATCGGCGCAGGCAGGGCCCGGCACCGCTCAGCGATCAGGGTACGGATGTGCTGCGACTGGCGCTCGCTGAACGCGGCGTCCTTGAGCGGCGTCAGCGTGTAGTCGACGGCGTGCTCGGCCACCGAGGCGCGGATCGAGTCGAACTTGCGGACGCCGACGGCGACGCGAACCGCGCCGTGGGCCGGCCCGATCGCAGCGTCGACGGCCGGCTGGAGCGCCTCGGCGAGCATCTGCCGGGTGCGGTCGCCCGAGGGGCCGTTGAGCAGGTGGTCGCCGATCCGCTCGAGCGTGATGACGTCCATGGCGATGTGCTTGCCGTAGACGTCGGAGGCCTCCCACTGGCGCCGCGCGAAGAGCGCCTGGATCGTGAACGGCCCGATCCGGACGGGGTTCGGAGGGCTGAAGATCAGCCACATGCCGAGCAGGTTGGTGACCCAGCCGACCGCGATGCCCATGATCGGCAGCAGCCACCACTGGCCGAAGAGCGCGTCGACGAACGCGACCGGGATCCCCAGCAGGAAGCCGAAGACGAAGCCGAAGACCACCATCATCCGCAGCTCGCGCGCACCGAAGTCCTTGAAGATCCGCACGACGATGTCGGGGTTCTTCTCGAAGTTGTCGATGACCATGATCTTCGGGTCGAGGAGCTGGTCGATGTGGTTGCCGATCTCCGCCGTCACCGCGCGTACGACGACGGGCAGTTGGCCCTGCACCCGCTCGATCACCGTGGCACGGAGCGGGCGCGGCAGGTCCCGCCAGAAGCGCGGGTGCTCGCGCCACATGATCTCGTCGACGAGCAGCGGGATCTCGGGCTTGAAGACGTCGACGATGTGCTCGGCGATCACGTCCGGCTCGAGCTGCTCGTAGAACTCGCGCGCCGTCGCCATCTTCGACAGCGCCCGGTCGACCGCGATGCTCCCCATCTTCGCCGCTCGCGCCGGCACGATCCCCTGCCAGCCGAGGCCGCCGCGCAGGATGCCCGGCACCTCCTGCAGCTTGCGCGGCAGCGAGCCGGCCACCTCCTTCAGGCCCGGTACCCGGAACCCGTGGAAGTGGATGGGTGCGAACAGCATCCACAGCCCGGTCCAGTTGATCAGCCAGCCGATGACCGCCGTGAAGACGGGCACCGACCAGAAATGGAGCCAGTTGATCTCCAACGCCCCACGTCCCTCCCAAGACGCCGCGTGCAGTGGCCGCGATGTGATCGCGGCCACTCTCCCTCGGCGGTCAGGGTAGACGTCGTTTGACAGTTTGGGGAGATTTGTCGAGGAACTTCTCTACCAGCGAGTAGCGGATTGCCGGACCGGCCCGGATGGGCTACTTCGCGTGCGCGAGGGTGGCCGGGTCGTCGAGGTGACCGAACCGGCCGAACGGCTGGATGCGGAAGGAGAGCTTGGCCTTGATGCTCTCCTCCGACACGAAGCCGAAGACCCGGGAGTCGGTCGAGCCGCCCCAGTTGTCGCCGATCAGCCAGTAGGACCCGTCGGGCACCGTCTGCCACCGCTTCGCCCTCACGTTGTGGAGGCGGTAGACGCCGTTGTCGCCGCAGCACCCGCCCTGCTTCGCACCGACCTGCCCCGACCAGGCCGGGTTATCGACGACGTACGTCGTCGTGGTGCCGGCGGGGCGGAGGTAGACGACCGGCTTCGCGCCGCCGGCGATGGCGACCCGGTCGCCCGGCAGGCCGATGACGCGCTTGACGATGTCCTTGCCGCCGGTGACGCCGGGGCTGGCCGGCTCGACCGCCTCGACGACGTCGAACCGGGCGATGTCGTGACGGTGGAGCAGGTCGACCTCGAGCCGGTCGCCGTCGTGCAGGGTCGGCTCCATGCTGTGGCCGCTCACCCGCACCGAGAACGCGAGGGAGACGATCACCACCAGGATCGCGAGGAAGAAGACCACCAGCGCGACGACGCCGACCACCATCGCGGCCGAGCCCGTCTCGTCCCTCCGCCGCGCCATCGGCGCATGCCTGCCTGTCACCACGACCCGCTCCCCGTTCGTCCGCAGACCGCCCGACGGCAGCCGCCCCACCCCCGTCCTCCGCGGGGCCGGCGGAACTCTAACCCGCGCCGCAACGAGTCACGACGCGGATCGTTATGGACAAATCGCAAGAAATTGTCCATTGATACTTGACGGTAACCTGTGACGCGAGACACAGTGACGCATGCCGCCGGGGGTATCAGGGTCCGGCAGCATTCCACGCCCGTTGAGGGACGGGCGTCTCACGAGGGAGCATTCATGAAGGAAAAGGGAATGGGTCGCACGCGCCTCGGGCGCTTCGCGGCCATCACCGTCCCGGCCGCTGTGGTCAGCGCCGGGCTCGGTGTCGCCATCGTGCAGGGCATGGTCTCGGCGACCATCGCGTCGGCCGATGACTTCAGCCTGAGCGCCAGCTCGATCTCTGCGTCCGGCCTGGCGGTGCGTCCCGGCTTCGCCGGCGCAGGTGCGTCGACGGATGACTCGAAGAGCAGCGTCGTCGCGGAGGTCTCCGGGGCGAAGGCGCCCGACCTCGGCCTCGAGCTCACCAAGTCGCTGCCCGTCTTGGGGAGCCTCGACCTGAACGTCTGCCTGGCCTCCGGCTCGACCAACTTCGATCTCGGGAGCGTCACGCTCAACGCCGCGGACCTGAACGCGACCGGCGCGGACTCCGCGATCGCGGACGTCAAGGTCGGCACCACCCAGTCCGCCGCAGGCATGACGGCCGACAGCGACACCGGATATGACGCCGACGGCTTCGCCCTGACCGGTGGCGCCGCGACGCTCAACGGGCTCAACGCGGCGGCCTACTCCGCGACCCTGCCTGACGGCCTCTCCGGCCTTTCCGGCCTGGGGATCCACACCGCCTTCGGCGCCAAGGGCTCGGCCCAGGCCTGCTGATCGCCCGCGGGTCCGCCCGCACCTCGTGTCCGGGCCGGTGATCCGGCCCGGACACGGCACCGCTCGACCTTTCGGATCCTGGAGGGGGACCCGTGACCAACCCGCTCACCACCGACAACACCGTGCTCGGCTCAGCCGCCGAGACCGACGCGGACGGCACGGCCGAGGCGCAGGGCGCCCCGCGGCCCGGCTTCCTGACCCGCGCCCGCCGGGGCCTACGCCGCTGGCGACGCTCGCGTCCGTTCTGGGGCGGCCTCGTGCTGATCGCGGGCGGCTACTTCGTCATGGACCCGATCCTGGGCGGCTCGTGGAAGTTCTTCGTCCAGACCGGCGTCAGCGCCTTCGTCCCGGCGCTGCTCGGCGGCGTGATGATCGCCGCCGCCGTGACCGCGATCGTCAAGCCGGCCCAGCGCCACTTCCCGGCGATCATCGCGATGATGTGCTCCGTCGCGTCGCTGCCGCTGGCCAACCTCGGCGGCTGGATCATCGGGATGCTGCTCGGGATCGTCGGCTCCGGCCTGGTCTTCGCGTGGACCCCCTACTCCGACAAGCAGCTCGCCAAGCTCGCCGACAAGGCCGAGCGCAAGCAGCAGCGCAAGGACGCCCGAGCGGCCCTGCGCACCGGCAAGCAGACCGCCACGGCGGCCTGACCTGCCACCGGGGCCGCAGGAGGGTGCGGCCCCCGTTCTTCGAGGGAGCAGAGCAGCACATGAAGCACACCAGGCGCCGCTTCGAGCGGCGCGAACGCGCATGGGGTCAGTCGTCATGGGGTCGGCTGATGTGGGCCAGGGCGACCCGAGCGGCCCAGCGGCGGACGCTCGACGCCGTCGATGCCGCCACGTCGCGGTCGCAGCAGATGATGGACAGCGCCACTGCGACCCGACGTGGCACCCGCCGCCGCGCCATCCCGATGATGGCCGGTGGCCTGGCCGCGCTCGCAGGGATGTACTCCCTCGTCAGCGCCAACGTGCTCGCGGTCAACTTCACGACCATGAACACCGCGATGCAGGTCAACACGAACTACATCACCGGCCTGTCGGGCGCGGGCTACCTCGACACCCAGACGAAGCAGGACGGCTCCGCCGGCGTGGCCGAGATCGGCTTCAAGACCGCGAAGCTCAGCGGGCTGTGCGCACTGGCCGACCAGCAGATGCTCGGTGTCGACTACACCGTGATGATCATGGCGGGCGCGCCGGTCGCCGACCCGCTCGCGACGCCCGGCGACAGCAACGTCACCACCGACGGCGCCGGCAACGCGATCAACCTCAAGGGCGGCGACGGTGCCGACGCGGGCGACCTGGCCGACAACCAGACGATCCCCAACGTCACCGCCTCCAACCTCTTCCTCTCGGCGGCGGGCCTGACCGGCTACGGCAACAAGATCTCCGGCCTCTACCTCGGCGAGAACGCCACCGCGGTCAAGAACCACGCCGGGTTCGACTCCTCGGTGACCGACCCGATCTTCGGCGGCACCGCGACCGCCGGCGCCTTCGGCCTGGAGGCGGACCACCTCAACGTGTCGGGCACGAGCGCGTCGTCGTACGGCATCAACCTGCAGGGCCAGATCACGCTGCCGCGCCTCAAGATCAAGGTGCTCAGCGGCACGGCCTCCAGCAACCGCTCCGCCTGCGACACCCAGGCCACCTCATGAGCGCCGGGCTGATGACGGAGACGACCCCGTCCCGCGTACGCCGCCTGGCCGGCGCCACCCGACGCGGGCTCGGCGGGGCCCGGACGTGGTTCCGCGCGTGGCGGCGTACCCGCCCCTTCTGGGGCGGGCTGCTGGCGATCGCCGGCGGCGCGTGGATCCTGCGGATGATGACCTTCAAGCTGGTCTTCCTCGTCGCCAGCGGCTGGGGCAACGCCTCCGGCTACGTGCTCGGCGGGGGGATGGTGCTCTTCGGCCTCGTCTCCTGGTTCGCCCCGCTCTACCGCGCGCTGTCCGGTCTGGCGGTCGTCGGCATCGCGCTCTACGCCTTCGTCGCCGCCAACCTCGGGGGCTATCTCGTCGGCACGCTCCTCGGCATCATCGGGGGCTCGATGATCTGGGCGTGGGGTGAGAAGAAACCGAGCCGCCGCGAGCGCCGCATGCTCGCCGGTGGTGGCGACTCCGCCGTGGAGGAGTAAGCATGGCCCTCCTCCACGCTCCGCGCCGCGGCGCGCAGCGGATGGTCGTGCTGGCCGCGGTCCTGCTCTTCGGCTGCGTGATGCTCGTCGGGCCCGGCGGCTCGGGCGAGCAGCAGGCGAAGGCGGCCGCCCCGAACTTCCCCTTCGCCTGCGGTGCCAGCGACGCCAACCGGCAGACCTTCGCCCTCTCCACGGGCTCGGGGACCAGCACCAGCGGCTCGATCACGCCGTGCCTCTCCGGGAGCGAGCTCGAGCTGACCCTCGGCAGCGGCAGCGCGAACGTCGCCTCGATCCAGGGGATGACGAAGGTGCAGAGCTCTGCCGTCACGGTCAAGGACGCGAACGGCACGGCGATCTCCAACATCTGGCACATCGCGTTCAAGAACTTCACCGTGACCAGCGACAGCGCAGGGACGGTCCTGAAGACGATCGCCGGCACGGCCGCCGCGGGCAGCCAGGGCGCCTACACCCTGACGCTCACGCCGGGTGGCAGCCCACGGCCGGTCTTCGGGGCCGGCTCCGACGTCATCACCGACATGTGGGTCACCGGCGACAGCGTGGTCAAGA
Source organism: Nocardioides eburneus (assembly GCF_040838215.1). Taxonomy (NCBI): domain Bacteria; kingdom Bacillati; phylum Actinomycetota; class Actinomycetes; order Propionibacteriales; family Nocardioidaceae; genus Nocardioides; species Nocardioides eburneus. The sequence goes on from NZ_JBFPJR010000017.1 coordinate 12,211, forward strand.
TCGACCTGTCGGGCTGGTCGATCCTGGCGGGCACCGCCTGCGGCCTCGCCGGCGGGAGCGGCCCGACCCTGCTCAACCCGAGCACGCCGTGCACGGTCACCGTCGCCAACCTCGGGGGCGACCTCATCGCCCTGCTGGCGGCGATCGGCGCGGACACCTACAACCTCAAGCAGGTCGACCTGAAGTTCTACTACCTCGTCACCCACAACAGCAGCGGCGGCGTTCCGAGCGGTGACGCGCTGCAGTTCCCCAACACGACAGTGGCGGTGAGCCCGAACCCATGACGACATCCGTGGCGACCAGGACGAGCCCGGCACCCGAGCCGCGGAACGGCACCCGGTGGGGCCGCGCCGGCATGCTTGCGACCGTGGCCGCGGCCGCCGTCGTGGGGATAGCGACGCTGGTCGACCAGCACGTCCTCGCCCTCTATCTCGACATCGACTCCGAGGCCTCCCCCGCCTCCTTCAACACCACCGCACTGGTGGGCCAGGACGTCGGGTTCGGGATGGTCCCGACGAGCGTGAACGGCACGCAGAAGTCGGTCCTGCGCGCCGGCTTCGCCTCGGCGACCCTCGACGGCTTCTGCCTCTCGCAGACGCAGAGCCTCGGCGCCCTCGGCTCCTTCACCCTGAAGGTCACCGCCGGCAACGGCACCTCGGCGACCGACATCTCCGCGAGCAACGCCAGCTTCGACCTGGTCAACTTCACGGCGGCCGACGCCGGCATTGTGCTCTCCGGTCAGGACCAGATCGGTCTTGCGACCTCCGACATCACGACCACCAAGACCGGCACATCCTACGACAGTAACCCCCTCGGTGGCCCGGAGACGAGCTACGGCAAGGGCTGGATCGGCATCGATGCCAGCAAGGGGAGCTTCACCAAGCTCAAGGGCAAGCTCTACAGCGCGCGGGTGCTCGGCAACATCAGCCTGCCGCGCCTGAGCATCAAGGCGTTCTCCGGCACGAGCGGCGACGCGTCGGCCTGCGACGCCGCCACGACGGCGTACCAGAACTAGCCATGCCCACCCCACCCCTCCGGCCCGGGCACGTCTCGCTGCGACGGTTCCTTGCGCTCGTCGTCCCGGGCGCGCTCGCCGCACTGCTCTTGGTTCCGGCGATCGTGCTCGGCTGGGTGTCGGTGACCATCGCAGCGGCACGGCCGATCGCGATCTCGGCGAGCCACGGCACGGCGCGGTCGCTGGTGCTCGGTACGTCGACGGACCAGGCCGTCACGGGCACCAGCCTGCCGGGTGAGAACGCCAGGGCGGCCGCGGTCGTCAACGTGACCTCCACCGAGCTGGACGACCTCTGCCTCCTCCCCCGCTTCGAGCTGCCGCTCCTCGGTCGCGTCATCGGACTGCGCCTGAGCACCTCCGACCCGGTGCACCTCGGGAGGATCACCCTGGCCGCCTCCGAGGGGGCCGCCGCGGGTCTGGACCTTCCCGAGACCGTCGTCGGCACGGCCTCGCTCGGTGGCAGCCAGGTGCCCGGCGTCGGCACGGGCGGCTTCGTCGTGCAGAGCAGCGGCGGCGAGGTGGACTTCGACGGTCTCGACATGCCGACGCTCGGGCTCGTCCTCAACGACGGACTGCGCCTCGACACCCTCAGCCTGCGGGCCGGGGTCGGCGACCAGCACTGCTGAGACGGGAGAGCCCCGGCGCGGCCGTCTCGGTTTCGACCGCGCCGGGGCGGGCCCGGGATGTTGAGAGCGCTCTTGGGGGTGGCTCGGACGTCGCGGGACGCCCTCACTATCCGCCGACCCGGACCGCGACGCACCAGAGGTCGAAAGAGAGTTTGCCGACGGCCACCGATCAGCGGCCTCGGCGCCAGACCACCACGGCCTGCCCGGGGTCGGGCTGCCGGAGAGCCGGCAGCCTGCTCTGCGGCGTACGCCGGGCGTCGGCGCTCGCGGCGGCAGCCTGGCGCAGGGCCTCACGGGTCGCCGCGAGCTCGCGCTGGAGCTCGTCGTTGCGGGCCTGCAGGGCGGCGACGCGGTTCTCGAGGTCGAGGATGCGGCGTACGCCCTCGATGCCGATGCCGGACGCGGTCAGCTCCGAGATGGAACGGAGCAGCTCGATGTCGCGGTGGGAATAGCGGCGGCCGCCGCCGCCCGTGCGGCCGGGGGTGATGAGCCCCATCCGCTCGTAGGTCCGCAGGGTCTGCGGGTGGAGCCCGGTGAGCTCCGCGGCGACGCTGATGACATACACAGCAGCGTCGGGACCGGGGTTGTAGGACCCCGCTCCCGACGGCTTCCGCGCGGCCATGCTCAGACCTCCGCCTGCTCGAAGAGGTTGCTGCGCAGCGGCTTGTGGGCGGTCGCGTCGCGGTAGGCCTCGACCGCCTGGCGGGCCGCGTCGTCGAGGTGGGCCGGGACCTGGACCTCGACGGTCGCGAGCAGGTCACCGACGGTGCCGTCGGAGCGGCGGGCACCCTTGCCGCGGACCCGGAAGGTCCGGCCGTTGGGAGTGCCGGCCGGGATCCGCAGCGTCACCGGAGCACCGGTCAGCGTCGGGATCTTCACCTCCGCGCCGAGCGCCAGCTCGTCGAAGGCGACGGGGACGTCGATGGTCAGGTTGTCGTCCTTGCGCCCGAAGACGCGGTGAGGCGTGACCCGCACCGTGACGTAGAGGTCGCCGTTGGGTCCGCCGTGCTCACCTGCGGCGCCCTTGCCCTTGAGCCGGATCCGCTGGCCGTCCTTGACGCCCGCGGGGATCCGCGCCGAGATGGTGCGCGCCGACGTCCCGCGACCGGTGCCGTGGCAGGTCGGGCAGGGCTCGTCGTAGATCAGCTGACGGCCACCGCAGCGCGGGCAGGTCTCGTTCATCGAGAAGCCGCCGCCGACCGACTGCACGACATAGCCCGCGCCCTCGCACTCCGGGCAGACCCGCGGCTTGGTGCCGGGCTTGCCGCCCGTGCCGTTGCAGTCCGGGCAGGCCGCGTCGCTGGTGAGGCGCAGCGAGATCGTGACGCCCTCGAGGGACTCGGTGAAGCCGATCGTGGCCGACGACTCGACGTCGGCGCCCTTGGTGGGGCGAGGGCGGGAGGTGGTACGACGCCCGCCGAAGCCTCCTCCGAAGAGGTCGCCGAACATGTCGCCGAAGCCCCCACCAGCACTGCCGCCGGCACCGCCGGCGTTGCCGAACAGGTCCTCGAAGTTGTAGCCACGTCCACCGGTGGTCGACCCGGCCCGGGGGAAGCCTCCACCCGCGTAGAGGTCGCGGACCTCGTCGTACTTCTTCCGCTTCTCGGAGTCCCCGACGACGTCGTAGGCCTCGGCGACCCGCTTGAACTTCTCGTGCTTCGCGGTGTCGTCGGGGTTGGAGTCGGGGTGGTTGGCGCGCGCCAGCTTGCGGTAGGCCTTCTTGATCTCGTCGGCCGTCGCGTCCTTCTTCACACCCAGCTCGGCGTAGAAGTCCTTGTTCACCCAGTCGGCCCGGATGCCGTCCTGGTCAGCCATGCGTGCGCCTCCCTTCTGTCTTCATCATTCCTCACCGATTCGCCTCGACAGGCTCGGCGCGTGGGCGCCGAGCCTGTCGAGGCCTTGTCTCGGTTCCCGTCACTCCGGGTCGACGACCAGCACCTGAGCGGCCCGGACGACCCGGTCGCCGATGCGGTAGCCGGCCTTGGCCAACACCTTGATGGTCGTCTCCTTGACCTCCGGGTCGGTGCCCATGTGGCTGAGCGCCTCGTGGAGGGTCGGGTCGAACGCCTCGCCGGGCTCGCCGAAGCGGGTCAGGCCGAGGTTGGCGACGATCCGCTCGAGCTGGTCGGCGACGGCCTTGAAGCCGCCTTCGACCTCGCCGTGCTCGCGTGCCCGGTCGATCGTGTCGAGCACGTCGATGATCGGGCTGAGCACCTTGAACGTCGCGTTCTGGCTGATCAGCTCGCGGTCCCGGTCGACCCGGCGCTTGTAGTTGACATACTCCGCCTGGAGACGCTGGAGGTCGGTCGTCAGCTCGGCGACCTTCTGCTGCGCGTCGGCCAGCGGGTCGCCCTCGGCCTCCACAGACTCCACCGACTCCTCGGGCTCACCGGTCCCCGCCGACTGCGGCGGCGCGGCCGTGCCCTCCGGCTCCGTGTCGGCCTGGGTGTCCGGTCGGCTGTCGGCCCGGGCCCCGGCCGAGGCCGCCGGGGCGGTCTCCTCGGCCGGGGTCTCGGTCGGACGCTCCTCGGTCACTTGCTCTCACCGTCGCCGGGCTCGTCGACGATCTCGGCGTCGACGACGTCGTCGTCGGCCTCACCGGTCGCGCCGGCCGAGCCACCCGCCGCAGACTGCTCCGCGTCGGCAGCGGCGTACATCGCGGCACCCATCTTCTGGCTGGACTCGCCGAGCTTGGTGATGGCGCCCTTGAGCGCGTCAGCGTCGGTGTCGTCCTTGCCGAGCAGCTCCTTGAGGGCGTCGAGGTCGGTCTGGACCTCGGTCTTGACGTCCTCCGGGATCTTCTCGCCGTTGTCGGTGAGGAACTTCTCGGTGGTGTAGACGAGGGTGTCGGCCTGGTTGCGGACCTCGACGGCCTCGCGACGCTTGGCGTCCTCCTCGGCGTACTGCTCCGCGTCACGGACCATCCGGTCGATCTCCTCCTTGGAGAGGGCCGAGCCGCCGGAGATGGTCATGGACTGCTCACGGCCGGAGGCCTGGTCCTTGGCGGAGACGTGGACGATGCCGTTGGCGTCGATGTCGAAGGTGACCTCGATCTTCGGCACGCCGCGCGGCGCCGGCGGGAGGCCGGTCAGCTCGAAGTTGCCGAGCGGCTGGTTCTCCGACCACATCGGGCGCTCGCCCTGGGCCACCTTGATCTCGACCGACGGCTGGTTGTCGTCCGCGGTCGTGAAGATCTCGGACCGCTTCGTCGGGATGGTGGTGTTGCGCTCGATCAGGGTGGTGAAGACACCGCCCTTGGTCTCGATGCCGAGGCTCAGCGGCGTGACGTCGAGCAGGAGGACGTCCTTGACCTCGCCCTTGAGGACACCGGCCTGCAGCGCGGCGCCGACGGCCACGACCTCGTCGGGGTTGACGCCCTTGTTGGGCTCCTTGCCGCCGAGCAGCTCCTTGACCAGGTCGGTCACGGCCGGCATCCGGGTCGAGCCACCGACGAGCACGACGTGGTCGATGTCGGCGACCTTGACCCCGGCGTCCTTGAGCACGTTCTGGAACGGCGTCTTGGTGCGCTCGAGCAGGTCGGCGGTGATCCGCTGGAACTCCGACCGCGACAGGCGCTCCTCGAAGTGGAGGGGGCCGTTCTCACCGTGGGTGATGTAGGGCAGGTGGATCGTCGTCTCGCTGCTGGAGGAGAGCTCGATCTTCGCCTTCTCCGCGGCCTCCTGGAGGCGCTGGGCGGCGATCTTGTCGGCGGCGAGGTCGACGCCGTTGGCGTCCTTGAACTTCTTCACCATCCACTCGACGATCCGGTTGTCCCAGTCGTCGCCACCGAGGTGGTTGTCACCGGAGGTCGCCTTGACCTCGACGACGCCCTCACCGATCTCGAGCAGGGAGACGTCGAACGTGCCACCACCGAGGTCGAAGACGAGGATGGTCTGGTCGTCGCCCTTGTCGAGGCCGTACGCCAGCGCGGCGGCGGTCGGCTCGTTGACGATGCGCGCCACGTTGAGACCCGCGATCTCGCCGGCCTCCTTCGTGGCCTGGCGCTGGGCGTCGGAGAAGTACGCCGGGACCGTGATCACCGCGTCGGTGACCGGCTCACCGAGGTAGGCCTCCGCGTCGCGCTTGAGCTTCTGGAGCACGAAGGCGCTGATCTGCTGGGGGGTGAACTTCTTGTCATCGATCTCGACGGTCCAGTCGGTGCCCATGTGGCGCTTGACCGACCGGATGGTCCGGTCGACGTTGGTGACCGCCTGACGCTTGGCCACCTCGCCGACGAGCACCTCGCCGGACTTGCTGAAGGCCACGACGGACGGGGTCGTACGCGCACCTTCCGCGTTTGCGATGACGGTGGGCTCGCCACCCTCGAGGACCGAGACGACGCTGTTCGTCGTACCGAGGTCGATACCGACCGCACGTGCCATGGTGTTGCTACCTCCGAAGTACGGGTTGTTGCCCCTCGCGGGGTCCTACGGCCCCGGTTCCCCGGGGTTGCTGCTGGATCTGTGGGCCATCCTGCGCCACTGCGACGAGTCTGGCAAACAACTTGAGTCTGTTCAACTCAACTTTGCTCACTGAGTGCAACGGAGGTCTGTGGCGGATCATTCCCGCTCTTCCCGACAAGATCCGCGCGGCCCGGCGGCCCGGCGCCTCAGGCTAGGAGAAGTCCAGGACCAAGCGCCCGCGGACACCGCCCGCCTCGAGACGGCGATGCGCCTCGGCCGCCCGAGTCGCGGGTACGACGTCGGCGACCCGCAACGTCAGCACGCCCTCCTCGACCTGCTGACGGAGCCGGTCGAGGAGGTCCCGCCGCTCGGCGACCTCGCGGACGAACACGGGAAGCACCCGCACCCGGGTCTCCCCCTCGCCGTCCCAGCCGCGGACAGTCGCCATCGCGCCGCCGTCCTTGACGGCGGGCACCACCTCGGCCTGCTGGACGGAGGCGTCGACGAGACCGTCGACCCCGTCGGGGAAGGCGTCCCGGATCGCCTCGACGACCTGGGCACCACGCGGGACGACGACGTCCGCACCGAGCCCACGCACGAGCTCGACGTCCTTGTCGGCGGCGTCGGCGACGACCCTCAGGCCGTCCGCCTTCGCCAGCTGGATGACGTAGCCGCCGAGCGCCCCGGCCGCGCCGGTGACCGCCACGACGTCACCCGGGGCGAGATCGAGCAGGTCGAGGGCGAGCCGCGCGGTCAGCCCGTTCATCGGGAGCGTCGCCGCCTCGGCCTCGGTCACGCCCGTCGGAGCGGCGACGACCGACCCGACCGGCAGCACGATCTCGTCACGGTAGGCGCCGTGCGCGCCCGCGGGGACCACGATCGCCATCACCGCGTCACCGACAGCAAGGTCCGTCACGCCGTCGCCGACCTCGGTCACCGTCCCCGCCACCTCCATGCCCGGCACGTCGCCGACGCCCTCCGCTCGGTCGCCCCGGGCCCTCATCCCGCTCCGGACGCCCGTGTCGGTGGGGTTCACCGTCGCTTTCCCCACGCGGACGCGGACCTGGCCCGCGCCGAGGGTCTCGGCCGGGACGTCCAGCTCACGCAGGACCTCGGGACCGCCGTACTCCGTCACTCCGATTGCTCGCATGGGTTCCGTTGTAGCGCGGCGGTCCGCACCGCAGGGCGCGTCTGGTCAGGGCCGTCGCGAAAGGGCGCGTCAGGACGCGTCCGCGCGCCCGGCCGCGAGCAGACGCAGGCCGGTGTCGACCATCGACACCCGCGGCAGGTCCGCCACCTCGGTGAGCGGGAACCAGCGCGCCTCGTCGGTGCTGCCGCCGACCTCCGCGGTGAGCTCGCCGCCGACGATGCGCGCTCCGTAGAACACGCGCACCGCCTTGAACGTCCGGTCCGTCGGTCGCTGGCGCCCCTCCGGCGGGATCACGTCGGTCTCGAGACCCAGCAGCCCGGTGAGCTCGACGTCGTACCCGGTCTCCTCGCGGACCTCGCGGACGGCGCCCTCCTCGGGTGTCTCGTACAGGTCGACGCCGCCGCCCGGGAGTGTCCAGCGCTTGCGGTCGGCCGCCTCGTTCCACAGCGCCAGCAGCACCTGCCCGTCGCGCACGATCACGGCGTACGCCGCCAGCCGGGTGTCGTACTCGGTGTAGTGGAGCTCCTCGGTCATCCCTCCATCATCTCGGAATACATCCCAGGCGGTGGGGTTCTGGACAGACATGAGCGTTCCTACGATCACTCTCAACGACCAGACGACCATCCCCCAGTTCGGCGTCGGCGTGTGGCAGGTGCCCGCCGATGTGACCGAGCGGGTCGTGAGCGAGGCCCTGGAGGTGGGCTACCGCCACATCGACACCGCGCAGATGTATGGCAACGAGGCCGGCGTCGGCGCCGCGATCAAGGCGAGCGGGCTCGCCCGCGACGAGCTCTACGTGACGACGAAGCTGAACAACAACAACCACGAGCCGGCGCGGGCCAAGGCGTCCCTCGCCGAGTCGCTCGACCGGCTCGGCCTCGACAAGGTCGACCTCTTCCTCATCCACTGGCCGCTCCCGACGCAGTACGACGGCGACTACACCGCCACCTGGCAGGCACTCGTCGAGCTGCAGGAGGAGGGGCTCGCGACCTCGATCGGCGTCTCCAACTTCCAGCCGGAGCACCTCGACACCATCGTGTCCCGCACCGGCGTGGTCCCGGCCGTCAACCAGATCGAGGTCCACCCCTACTTCGGCAACGAGGCCGCCCGGGCGGCGACGCTCACACACGGCGCCTTCGTGGAGAGCTGGTCACCGCTCGGTCAGGGCGGTGGCGAGCTGGAGGACCCGGCCCTCGTCAAGATCGCGGCCGACCACGGCAAGACCCCGGCCCAGGTCGCACTGCGCTGGCAGCTCGAGCGCGGCGACATCGTCTTCCCGAAGTCGGTCCGCCGGGAGCGCCTGGAGGAGAACTTCGCGGTCTTCGACTTCACCCTGACGCCGGAGGAGGTCGATGCCATCAGCGCGCTCGACAAGGGCGAGACCGGTCGGACGGGTCCCAACCCGGACACGTTCGACTACATCCCGGGCTGATCAGCACGGCGAGACCGCCGCGCGGGGGAACTCGTCAGGGAATGCGGCGGGTTGTCAGGTGTCTCGTCGCCTGACAAGCGCCCGTTTCCCCTGCCAGCCGGGGAAATGCGACCACCTGCCCGGTGCCGCGGGGACAGCCTCGCGGCGCCGGATCAGCCGATGGTGACGGTGACGACGTTGGACAGGGCGCCGGAGTCGATGTCCTTCATGCGGAACTTCTGGGCCCCCGCACGACCGGTCTGCACCTGGGTGCTGAACTGGCCGCCGGAGACGGCGACGTCGGGGATCCCGAAGTCCTCCCAGCCGGCGCCGGCGGTCTTGCGCTGGAGGCGGAGGATCTCGCCCTCACCACCGGGATAGATCCCGCTGAGGTCGAAGAGCTGCATCGGCGCGGCCGACACCTGGCTGGCCTGCAGGGTGATCTTCTTCTCCGGCGCCTTCGTCTTCTTCTTCGACGGCTTCGACGTCGGGGTGTCGGACGGCGCAGAGGTCTCGGACGGGTCGACCGACAGCGTCACGAGCGGGTCGCTCGGGGTGTCGGTCGGCGAGGGCGTCGGCAGGTAGAGCGACGCGCCGTTCCGCGAGGAACTGGTGCTGCTCTTCCCGCCGATGCCGAGCACGTGGGTCGCAGCGAGGGTCACCACGCCAAGCACGAGCCCGACCGCGACGGCGACCGCCACGAGCGCGGTCAGCCCGGCAAGGATCGGGTGCTTCTCGTCCTGGTCCACGATGGTCGTCCCCCTCGGTCATCAGGCCTGTCCGGCGGTATCAGCCGGCGTCCGCCATGGCTGCCGGTGTCAGCGCGCCCATTGTCGGGGACGGCACCAAGTCCGGCCAAACCACTCCGACTCGGCCGCCCCTTCTGCCACGTCGGCGGGCGCTTCCACCCACGCGCGCACGGCGGGTCAGGCGCTCGTCCCGGTCACTCGGTCCGGTCACTGAGCCCGGTCACTGAGCCCGGTCACTGGCCCGGTCACTGGGCCCGGTGCCGCCCGCGCCCACCGGGGAGCAGCGGCTCTGCCGCCTCGTCCGCCACCGAGGGCCGCGCGTGGGTCGCCGTGGTCGGCGACGGCAGCGCGGGGTCGCCGTCGAGCCACGCCTCGAGGTCGGGCACCCGCAGCCGGGCGCCCGACAGCGCCGGGATCGCCAGGGCCGCCGCCAGTCCCGCCGCCGCGACGATCGCCATGACGAGCAGGCCGGTGTCGATCGCGCCGCCGACCGACGAAGCCGCGGTCGCGAGTGCCACAGCGACCGGCGCGACGGCGTACGTCGCCACCGACCGCAGCAGCTGGACGAGGGCGAAGGCGCGCGCGAGGTCCGTGGAGGCCAGCCCGAAGCCGGTGAGGAAGAGGCCCGGCGAGACCGTGGCCGCCGCGCCGAAGCCGAGCAGCAGCATCGCGACCACCGGCGCGCCGGAGCCGCCCAGCGGCAGGGCTGCCGCGCCGGCCAGGGCCACGAGGCCGACGTCGACGAGGACCGGCACCCAGCGCGTCCGGAAGAGCCGCCAGAAGACCACCGCGCCCACGGCGGCGCCGACCGGCATCGGCCAGCACGCGGCCGCCAGGTCGGTCGGCGCGCGACCCGCGACCTCGGTCAGCCGGGTCTCCAGCAGTTCCAGGACGGTCACGAAGACCGCGCCGCCCACCATGGCGGCCAGCATCCCGGTGACCGGCAGCTGGGTGGCGAGCGCCCCGACGGGCACGAGCGAGTCGTTCTGCCGCGACTCCACCGCCAGCAGCGCGACCAGCGTCGCCAGCCCGGCGACGAGCGGCAGCAGCACCTCCCACGAGCTCAGCGGACGGCCGGCCACGAGGGAGGTGCCGACGAAGATGGCGGTGGTGCTCAGGACGACCAGCACGAGCGCCGGCCGGTCGATCGGGGCCTCCGGCTCGACGGGCTCCCAGACGTCGTACCCGAGCAGGGCGATGACCCAGCCGAGCGCGCCGAGCACCGCGCACGCACCGAGCAGCCAGCGCCACCCGTCCCCGGCGGCGACCAGGCCACCGGCGATGGGGCCGAGCGTGCTCGCGCCGAAGAGACCGACGTTGACGATCGCCGCACTGACCGGCACACGGGCCGCACCGAAGCGGGTCACCAGCGGAGGCAGCGAGGTGATGAGCATGGATCCCGCCCCCAGCCCCTGGAGCACGTGGCCGACGAGGAAGAGGGGGACGTCCGGGGCGAGGGCGGCGAGCGCCGAGGCCACGACGAAGACGGCCTCCGCGACGAGGAAGATCCGACGCTGCACGATTCGCAGCGCCAGCTGGGCCGCGAGCACCGCGCCGACGGCGTACGCCGCCCCGCTCAGGCCGAGCGCGAGCGAGACCCCCGTCGTGGAGCCGCCGAGGGCGCGGGTGAGCACGTCCTGGAGCGGAAGGAACGCGGTCGAGAGCACGACGTTGGGGACGAGGCCGAGCAGCGCGATGCCCACCGCCAGCGAATAGCGCCCGCGGAGCCGCTCTCCGGCCACCGTCGTCTCCTCCCGGTCCGCACGTCCGGGGTGGGGTACCCGGCCGGCGTGGGACGGATGCGACCGGCTCGGTAAGCCCCGTCAGGCGCCCGGGCGGATCTCGAGCACCTCGTGGCCGACGGCCGCGTTGTCGCGGGCGGCGCGGCAGGTGAGCGTGACGGGCTCGCTCCGCGTCGTGCGTACGACGACGACGTACGGCCTTCCGGCGACCTCGAAGGTCACCGTGGTGAGGTCACCGGTGACGTGGCGGCTGCGTGCCCGGACGGTGGCGAGCCCCGACTCGTCGAGGTGACGGCGCAGCGCAACCTCGGCGGCCTGGACGGCCATCGGCCAGCCGGTGCGGCCGCGCAGGTGGTCGAGCTCGAGCCGGCCGTCGAGCCGCGCGCGGGCGACGTCGACGGCGGCCTCGGGCGTCAGCCGGCCGTAGTAGAGCCCGTCGGGCGCGACGAGCATGTTGCCGGCGAACCGGTCACCACCCAGGTGGGAGACCTCCCAGGTCTGCTCCGGGTAGACCGCGGCGAGCGCCGCCGCCACCGGACGCCCCCGCTCGGCGCAGCAGGCGTCGTGGCGGCCGTGGGTGCAGACCGCGAAGATCGGCTCGTCATGGTGGGTGAGGCCCAGCGAGCGCCCAGCGCGCAGGTCGGCGAGGTCGAGGCGGAGCAGATCGGCCGGGTGGTCGACCACCGATGTCTCGACCCACGCCGAGCCCGGCCGGGCCGACACCGCGAAGATGCGGTGGCCCTCCGGGTGGGACCGGCCGGGGCGTCGTACGAGCAGGACGCGGACGCCCGTCTCGGCGGCCGCCGCGCGCAGCGCCGCACCGGTCTCCCCCGGCAGTCGGGCATCGCGCAGTGCGTCGACACCCCAGGGACCGGGGTGTTCGAGCAGCAGGAACGCGCGGACGGTCGAGGCGGTGCCGGCGAGCGGCTCGGCGCGCGCCTCCGCCGCGGCGGCACACCGGAAGTCAGGGTCGGGCACGCTCAGCGAGCCACCTCGAGCAGCCCCTCCCGGACCAGGCGTCGGCACAGCACCACCCGGCTCTGCGGATCGAGCGGCAGGTCGGCGGGGCGCAGGGAGTCGCGGCTGCGGATCTCGGCGAACGCGTCCCGCAGCCGACCCGGCACGTCCATCGCACGGTCGCCGAGGAGCACCTCGAGCCGGTCGCCGTGGTCGCGGACGACGCAGGCGCTGCCCGGGCGGCGGCACAGCAGTGTGTCGTCCTCCACCGGACCGGCGAGCTGGTCCAGCAGTCCACCGGCGAGCCTCGGCTGTCGCGAGGTGAGGAAGCGCCGGACCTCGGCCTCGGCAGCCGCGTCGGTGTCGGTCGCGACGAGCGCGTCCGCGAGCTCACGCAGGCGCGCGGCCAGGCCGCGGCTGAGGACGGACGGGTCGTCGAGGTAGCCGGCCGGAAGGTGGTCGCCGGCCGGCAGGAGGCGCTCGAGGGTACGGCGCACGAGGCCGCGCCAGGTCAGCTGGTTGATGCCGATCGTGACGTGGAGCGACACGGTCTCCTGCGCTCGCGCGGCGTGCGGCGTGCCGGTCGGGAGATAGAGGCTGAGCCCCGGCTCCATCGTGATGTCGTCAACGTGCCGGTCGGGGCCGTCACCGGTGTGGACCTCCCACTGCTTGGCGCCCGCGGTCTGGAAGACGAACACGTCGTGGGTGTCGGAGTGGACCGCGAACCCCTGGCTCCCGGCCGGCGTGAGATAGGCATTCGCCTGGCAGGGGTGACCGAGCTCCAGCTCGAGCTCGGCGACCAGCCGGGTCAGCGGCGGGTGGTAGCGGTGCAGGCCCTGGAACACGACGGTCGCCCCGTCCCGGAAGGCGTCGAGCGCCTTCCGGCCGTCGACGAGGCCGCTCAGCGCCTTTCCGGCGAGCGTCGCATGACGGGTGTAGGACGACTCCGGGAGCACCGACCCGTCGCGCGCGAGCCTGATCGACGGCGTCCGGATCGCGGTCTCGGTGAGGAGCCGGTCGGCGTCCTCGAGCGAGAGCATCCCCACCAGCCTCGACGGCTCGGTGCGGTGGAGGTGGGTGCGCGACGCCCAGACCTTCTCGAGGAAGAGCTGGGCGTCGCCGCTGAGCAGGTCGAGCGCGCTCAGAGCGTGCTCCCGTCCGTGCCGTCGCCGTCGACGGTGTCGGTGGCGTCGCCGTCGCTCGCGTCGCCGTCGACCGTGTCGGTCGCGTCGCCGTCGGTGCCGTCACCGTCCCGCCCGTCACCGTCCACCGTGTCCGTGGCGTCACCGTCGGTGCCGTCACCGTCCACGCCCGCACCGTCCGTACCGTCGCCGTCCACCGTGTCGGTCGCGTCGCCGTCGCTCGCGTCACCGTCCACCGTGTCGGTCGCGTCGCCGTCGGTGCCGTCACCGTCGGCACCGAGGCTGTCCGTGCCGTCGGTGTCGCCGGCCGGCGCGGCGTAGCCACCGCCGGTCGACGTGGTCGTGGTCATGTCGTCGTCGGTCAGGGGCTCGTCGGGCTGGTCGGTCATGGCGTCCTCCACGGTGAGAGTCGGTTGGGCCCTGCTGGGCGGGAACGAGGTAACCCGCCTGGGTCCGTCGTACACCGCGCGCGGGGGCGCCACAAGGGCGCGTCTCCCACGTCGGCGCCGGTCACGGCCCGACCGCACCGTCGAGCAGGCCGCGCCGCCGCGCGATGGCGGCGGCCTCGGTCCGGCCGGCAGCGCCGAGCTTGCCGAGGATGTTGGAGACGTGGACCGAGACCGTCTTGGTGCTGATGAAGAGCTGCTTCGCGATCTCGCCGTTGGAGCGGCCGTCGGCGACGAGCGCGAGGATCTCGCGCTCGCGCGGCGTCAGCGCCGAGGGCTCGGCGACCACCCTGACCGGCGTGGCCCCGAGCGCTCGCAGCTCGTCGGCCAGCGGTCGCGCCCCCAGCGCGGTCGCGGTCTCGCGCGCCAACGCGGCGACCTCGCGGGAGGCGCCGAGGTCGCCGCAGGCGCGCAGGATGACCGCCAGCACCGTCCGGACGCGGGCGAGCTCATAGACGTGGCCGAGCTCGACGAACCGGCGCTCACACTCACGCCACGCCTCCAGGAGCACCTCCGCGCTGGGGGCGTCCCGGGCCGCCAACCAGCGGACCCGCAGGTCCTCCGCACGCAGCCGCGCGGCCCAGGCGCGCCCCTCGGGGCCCCACTGCTGCTCGGCATACTGTCCGACCACCTTCTCGCCCTCCTCGGCGAGCCGGCGCACCCGCGTGACCAGCTCCTCGCGGTCGGCGGCGGGCACCGCCGGCAGGACGCGCGCGATGGCACCGGCGGCCTGCGCCGCCAGCCGGACCCGCGCGCCGAACCAGGGCTGCCAGATCTCGGTCAACGCCGCGACGGCGTCGTCGTAGACCTGCAGCGCCGCGGTCGCGTCGCCCGCCCGCGCCGCGACCTCCATCTCGAGGGTGGCCGCGTTGATCGTGATCCCGCCCTCCTCGCGCCAGAACCGCCGCAGCGCGGTCGCCTCACGGGAGACGTCGGCCCCGCGGGCCTGATCGACCAGGAGCCGGACGGAGTCGAGCAGCCCCCGGAGCAGACGCGGCGCCCGGGCGGCACGGCCGAGCCGGATCGCCTCGTCCCACTCGCCCCGCAGGACGTGGATCCAGAGCAGCTGCCACCGGGCTTCGAAGGCGTACGGCGCCCAGGGGGTCCCGGCCGCCTGCCCCACCTCGATGGCGGTCCGGAACCACTCCGCGGCCTCGGCGTAGTCGCCGTGGTCCTCATAGCTGCGCCCGAGGTGGAAGCGGCCACGGAGCTCGCTGTGGCGCGCGCCCGTCTCGTGGGCCCGCTCGACGGCCTGCCGCAGGGCCGCGCGCAGCGCCTCGACCGGCCCGGCGCGATGGAGCTCGGAGAGCGTCGTCATCGCCTCGGAGGCGATCTTGTGGAACGCATGACGCTCGGCGATCGCCAGCGCGTCCAGACCGACGGCCTCGGCCTCGTCCGCCTTCCAATAGGCCGCCAACACCCGGGCGCGGACGGCCAGCACCACCGCGCGGGCGGCCGCCGGCGCATCGTCCGGGAGGGCTGCGACCGCCTGCTCCGACAGGCCCAGCGGCTCCTCCCCCGACTCCATGACGAGCCGGATCTCCGCGTCGGTCGCGAGCAGTCGGGCCCGCCCGACCGAGGGGCCGGCGGGCAGCCGGGCGAGCTGCTCGGTGACCAGGGCGTCGGCACGTGCGGCCTGGCCGGCCATGAGGAGCGCGTCGGCGGCACGCTCACCGATCTGGGCGACGTCGACCGCCACCACCTCCCGGGTCGCGGGATCGGCGGCGAGGGCGAGCGCGGTCTCGAAGTGTTGGGCGGCCTCGTCGGGGCCGCCGACCGCCATCGCCTCCTCGCCGGCACGGATGCTCGCCACCAGCGCCTCGGGCAGGTCGTGGGCCTCGCGGGCGTGCCACGCCAGTTCGGCCGCCGTCCCGAGGCCGGGCGACTCGCGGAGCGCGGCCGCGTAGCGCGCATGGAGCCGCACCCGCTCACCGGGCAGCAGATCGTCGTAGACCGCCTCGGCGAGGAGCGCATGACGGAAGGAGAAGCGGCCGGCGGGCGTCACCAGGATGTTGGTCTCGACCGCTGCGCGCAACGCCTCCTCCAGCGCCGCGGACGGCAGGTCGACGACCGCCTCGAGGAGCACATGACCGACCCGGCGACCCGCCACGCTCGCCGTACGCACCACCTGACGGGCGGTGTCGTCGAGCCGGTCGAGCCGGACCAGCAGCACGTCGGCGAGGTCGTCGGGCAGGTCGGTGCCACAGCTCGCGCCGACCAGCTCCTCGACGAAGAACGCGTTGCCCTCGGCCCGCTCGACGATCTTCTCCCGCTCGCTCTCGCCGAGGGTCGAGGAGAGCTCGTGGACCAGCGCCCGGACGGAGTCGTCGTCGAGCGGCGAGAGCGGGAGCCGGTCGACGCCGGTCACCCGCGCCCACTCGGCCACCTGGCGACGCAGCGGATGGCGCCGGTGGAGGTCGTCGGAGCGGTAGGACGCCACGATCGCCACGGGCCCGTCGAAGGGGCGTGTGAACAGGAAGGTCAGCAGGTCACGGGTCGACCGGTCGGCCCAGTGGACGTCCTCGACGACGAGGAGGACCGGCGCCTTCTCCGCGGTCGCCTCGAGCAGGGTGTGGACGCCGTCGAAGAGGGTCGACCGGTCGGGACCGGCCTCCTCCGCCCCGCCCCAGCCGAGCATCCGGCGCACCGGCCGGAGCCGCCCCAGCGCAGGGAAGTCGCCGGCGACTCGCTCCACGACGTCGGGGAGCGCCCCGACCATCCGGTCGAGGACCTCCGAGAACGGCATGTAGGAGAGCGCGGCGTCGCCGAAGTCGACGCAATGGCCGGCATAGACCTGCCAGCCCGCCCCGACCGCGCGGTCGCGCAGCTCGGTGAGCAGCCGCGTCTTGCCGACCCCGGCATCGCCGGAGAGCAGGACATGGGCCCGGCCCGCGGGCGCCGCGCCGAGGGCATGCCCGGACATGGCGGTGACGCCGAGCAGCGAGACCAGGGTCTCCAGCTCGGCGTCACGTCCGACGAGTGTCCGGGCGCTCTGGGCCATGACACCCATCATGGCCGCCGGCGCCGACATTTCTGCCGTCACTTTCGCGAAGGCTCCCGCTGACCGGGTCAGGACTCGGTCGTGGAGTCCATCCGCCTGTTCCGGCGTGACCGGAACCGCTGCCGCTGGCGGCGTACGGCGATGTCCTTGCGCAGTTGGTCGCGGCGATAGGCCAACTCGGCCTCGTACTGCTGGTCGACATGTCCGAACATCTCTGACTCCTCGGTGGTGATCGTGAGGTCCACGTTCGCCGCCTGAGGTAGGCCGGCACATCGGGAGAGTGCCTTAGATCGGCACCCCGCCCTGCCAGACCTGCCTCACGAGGGGTACGCCGGGCCGGTAGGCGAGGTGCAGGTGGCTGGGCGCCTCGAGGACCACGAGGTCGGCCCGCGACCCCGGGGTGAGCCGGCCGAGCCCGCCTCTCGAGGCTGTGTTGCCGGCGCGGTCTCCGGCGCGCGCGAGCGCGTGCGCGCCGGTCTCCGTCGCCGCGCGCAGCGCCTCGGTCGGGGTCATCCCCATCTCCCGCACCGCGAGCGCGAGGCAGAACGGCATCGAGGACGTGTACGACGACCCCGGGTTGCAGTCGCTCGCCAGCGCCACCCGCACCCCGGCGTCGAGGAGCCGCCGGGCGTCGGGATAGGGCTGACGGGTGGAGAACTCCACTCCCGGCAGCAGGGTCGCGACCGTCCCCGAGTCGGCGAGCGCGCCGACGTCGGCGTCGGTGAGGAAGGTGCAGTGGTCGACCGCGGCGAGCCCCAGCTCGCAGGCGAGGCGCACCCCGGCGCCGTAGGTGAGCTGGTTGGCGTGCAGCCGGCCGCGCAGCCCGTGTGCGGCCCCCGCGGCCAGGACCGTGCGCGCCTGGTCGACGTCGAACGCGCCGTCCTCGCAGAACACGTCGATCCAGCGGGCGTACGGCGCCGCCGCCTCCAGCATCGGGCCGGTCACCAGCGCGACGTAGGCCTCCGGGTCGTCGGCGTACTCCGCCGGGACGACGTGGGCGCCGAGGAACGTCGTCTCCTCGGTGAGCTGGCGCGCGATCGCCAGTGACCGGGCCTCGTCGTGGACAGTCAGCCCGTAGCCGCTCTTGATCTCGACCGTCGTGGTCCCCTGCCGCGCGAGCTCCGCCACGAGCGCCGCGGTGTGGGCGAGGAGCTGCTCATCGCTCGCGCCCCGGGTGGCGGCCACGGTCGTCCGGATCCCGCCGGCGGCGTACGCCTCACCCTTCATCCGGGCGGCGAACTCCTCGGCCCGGTCGCCGGCGAAGACGAGGTGCGTGTGGCTGTCGACGAAGCCCGGGACGACCGCCCGGCCGCCGACGTCGACGGCGGTGTCAGCAGCGGGTGCCTCGGCGGCGAGGCCGGTCCAGGCGACCCGGCCGCTCTCGACGACCAGCGCGGCGCCGGTGAGGACGGGCTGCTGCGCGTCCCAGGTGGTCAGCTCACCGATGCCGGTGAGCAGCGTCGACGTCATCCGACCTCCTTCCCGCGCGCGAGCGCCGCGATCGCCGCGATCGCCGTGTCGAGCTCGCGGCCGATCGCCGCCTCGTCCCCACGCCGGAAGACGGTGCGGCCGTCGACGACGGTGCGCGTGACGTCGGCCGCGGTGGCCGCGAAGACGGCCGTGTGCTCATCCGCGCCGGTGCCGGCGGTACGGACGCTCCTGGTGTCCACGGTGACCAGGTCGGCGCGCTGCCCGACGGCGATCGCGCCGGCGTCGGGGAAGCCGAGCGTGGCATGCGCGGTCGCGGCGTCGAGCAGCGCGGCGGCGCTCCAGTGCCCACGCCGCTCGGTGGCGAGCCGCTCGTCGAGCTCGACCGCGCGCATCTCCTCGAAGAGGTCGACCACGGCGTGGCTGTCGCTGCCGAGGGTCAGCCGGGCGCCGGCGTCGTGCAGCGCCCGGGCCGGACCGATGCCGTCGCCGAGGTCACGCTCGGTGGTGGGGCACAGGCAGACCGCCGTACTCGTCCCGCCCAGGCGGTCCCGGTCATCCTCGGTGAGGTGGGTGGCGTGCACCGCCGTCGTCATCGGCCCCAGCGCACCCTGGTCGTGGAGGAGCTGCGTCGGCGTGAGGGCGTACGCCGCCCGGCAGTCGTCGTTCTCCCGGCGCTGCTCGCTGAGGTGGACGTGGAGGGGTCGCCCCTGCGCCGCCGCCACGATCGTGGGGATCTGGTCCGCGGGGACGGCGCGGACGGAGTGGATCGCCGCACCGACCACGGTGCGGTCGTCACGGGCGGTCCGGGCGGCGAGGGCGTCGACCCGCGCCGCCCACGTCTCCGCGTCGCCGTCGCTGAAGCGGCGCTGGACGCCCTCGACGGGCCGCACCGTCCGGTCCGCCCCGAGCCCGGCGGAGAGGTAGCAGGTGTCGAGCAGCGCCAGCCGGACCCCGGCCCGCCGCGCGGCCTCCACGAGTGCGAGCCCCATCTCGTTCGGGTCGGCGTAGGGCCGACCCTCCGGGTCGTGGTGGAGGTAGTGGAACTCCCCCACTGTCGCGATCCCGGCCGCCGCCATCTCCCGGTAGACCCCGGTCGCCAGCGCGAGGAGCGAGTCGGGGTCGAGCCGGCCGGCGACGGCGTACATCTGATCCCGCCAGGTCCAGAACGACCCGGGCCCCTCGCAGCCGGCCGCCTGCGTCCGGCCGCGGAGCGCGCGGTGGAACGCGTGGCTGTGCGCGTTCGCCAGGCCGGGCAGGGTGAGGCCGGGGAGGATCTCGATCTCCCCGGCTGGCCGGGGAGATCGGGGGTTGCCAGGCGTCTCGTCCCCTGACAACCCGCCACTTTCCCTGGCAACCTCGACCCGAGTGAACCGTCCGTCCTCGATCTCGACGAGCACGTCGTCGCGTACGACGCCGTCGACCCAGGCGCGCTCGAGCAGGTAGCGCACCGGCGCCGAGCCCGTTCCGGCGCTCATCCGACCAGCTCCTGGAGTACGTCGGCGAGCGCGTCGACGCCGGCCAGGCAGTCGGGCATCTCGGCGTGCTCGTCCGGCGAGTGCGACACCCCGGTGGGGTTGCGGACGAAGAGCATCGCGGACGGGATCCCCGCGGTCTGGAGCACGCCGGCATCGTGGCCCGCCTGGGTCGGCAGGACGGGCCTCCCCGTGGCGAGGCGACCGCGGAGCGCCGCGTCGAACTCGACCGCTTTGCTGACCGACTCGGCGGTGACGGCGACGGTGGTGCCGTCACGCTCGGCGCGGGCGCTCGCCTGGGAGGTGATGGCGCCGACCAACGTGTCGAGCGCCTCCGCCGACTCGGCGCGGGCGTCGAGCCAGGCGGCCACCCGGGACGGCACCGCGTTCGTTCCGTTGGGCGTCACCTCGACCCGGCCGAACGTCGCCCGTGCCCCGCGGCCGGCCCCCTCGGCCAGGCGGGCCTGCTTGTTGGCCGCAAGCGCGGTCATCGCATAGGTGAGCATCGGGTCGCGCCGGTCCGCCATCCGGGTCGTGCCGGCGTGGTCGGCGACCCCGCCCACGTCGAAGCGCCACCGGCCGTGCGGCCAGATCCCGCTCGCGACCCCGACCGGGGCGTCCAGGTCCATCAGGCCGCGGCCCTGCTCGACGTGGAGCTCGACGTAGGCGTCGATCCCGGACAGCAGCGATGGACCGCCTCCGGCGAGCACGTCCCCGAGGCGGACCCCGTCCCGGTCGGTCAGCGCCCGCGCCTGCGCCCAGGTGGTGAGGCCCGTCGCGAGCCGGGAGCCGAGGCAGGCCAGCCCGAAGCGGGACCCCTCCTCCTCCGCGAACACCGCCACCCCGAGCGGCCGACGCGGCGCGAACCCGCGCCCGCGCAGCCGGTCGATCGCCGCCAGCGCGGAGACGACACCCAGGGGGCCGTCGTACGCGCCACCGTCGGGGACGCTGTCGAGGTGGCTGCCCGTCAAGACGCCGCCCGCGAGCGAGGAGGGCGCGTCCCACCAAGCGACGACGTTGCCGAAGCCGTCCTCCTCCAGCCGGAGGCCGCGCGCCGTCGCCTGGGCCCGGAACCAGTGCTCCATCTCGCGCGTCGCGGAGGTCCACGGCCGGCGGACGTACCCGCCCGACCTCGTCGACCGGCCGATCGGCCGCAGTTCGGCCCACATCTCCTCGAACGACGGTGGCGATGTCATGGGGCCACGCTATAGACCCGCGACGCCGCCCGGTCCGTGCCGGCGGCGTGCCGGAGTGGGGACGGCCGGGGGCTGAGGGAAGATCCGCCAGGCGGACGCCTGCGGGCTTCCCTGTTCTTCTCCTCGTCGACCGGCCCATGAAAGACTTCCGGCCATGGACGCCATCGACCGGAAGATCCTTGTGGAGCTGCAGCGCGACGGCCGACAGACCATCACGGAGCTCGCCGACAAGGTGGATCTGACCGTCTCGCCGGCCCACCGGCGGCTGCGCGAGCTCGAGCGGACCGGCGCCGTCCGCGGCTATCGCGCCGTCATCGACCCGCACGCGCTCGGGCTCACCTTCGAGGCGCTCCTCTTCGTCGTCATGGGCCAGGAGGACCGCGACACGCTCGCCGCGTTCGAGGAGGCCGTCGAGGCCATCCCCAACGTCGTGCTCGCCCAGCGGCTCTTCGGCGACCCGGACTACCTGCTCTGGGTGGTCGCCGAGGACATCGCGGCCTACCAGCAGCTGTACGACGACGTCCTCTCCGGCCTTCCCGGCGTCCTCCGGCTCACCTCGACCCTCGTCATGAAGCGGGTCGTCGAGCAGCGACCGCTGCCGGCCTGACGCCCGCCGCGGCCTCCCCCACGACCGCGGGGTGGCAGAACCCCGCCATGGCACTCGGATGCCGCCGCTGAGCGGCCTCGGAGCCCGCACATCCCCGCCATGGCAGGTTGCTGGCCGCGCCGCCGGCGCGGTGGGTGCGGCATGCTGCGCACATGGACTTCCAGGACGTCGTACGCCGCCGGCGGATGATCCGCAGCTACCGTCCCGACCCGGTCGACCCGGCGGTGGTCGACCGGGCGCTGCGCAACGCCGTCACGGCGCCGAACGCGGGCTTCAGCCAGGGGTGGGCGTTCCTCGTGCTGGACACCCCTGAGGACGTCCGGCGCTTCTGGGAGGCCAGCACCGACGACGTCGACGACCCCGACGACTGGCTCACCGGCATGATGCGCGCGCCGGTCGTCGTCCTGCCGTGCAGCAGCAAGGCGGCGTACCTCGCCCGCTACGCCGAACGCGACAAGGGCTGGACCGACCGGGACGAGGCCCGCTGGCCGAAGCCGTTCTGGGACATGGACGCCGCGATGGCGAGCCTGCTGATCCTCCAGACCGTGGTCGACGAGGGCCTCGGCAGCTGCTTCTTCGGCGTTGTGCCCGCGCGCGAGCGGCAGGTGCGGGACGCGTTCGGGATCCCCGACGACTACGACCCCGTCGGCGTCATCACGATCGGCCACCCGGCCGAGGGCGGCGCCGCCGGCTCACCCACCCGTCGGCGCCGCAAGCCGATGACGGACGTCGTGCACCGCGGGCGCTGGTGAGCGCCGGCCGCGACGCTGGGCCCGTCGCGCCCGCTAGCGTGCGTTCATGACCGACCCCGTGGCCGCGCTGCAGGCGCTGGTCCGCATCCCGACCGTCAGCAGCCGGGACGCCGCGGCGGTGGACCACGACGCGTTCGAGCGGCTGGCCGCCGAGCTGCGCCGGTGGTTCCCGCTGCTCCACGAGCGGCTCGAGCTCACCCCGATCGCCGACCACGCCTTCCTCGCCCGCTGGCGCGGCGCGAGCGATGCCCGGCCCGTCATCCTCATGGCCCACCTCGACGTCGTGCCTCCGGCCGGCGCCTGGACGCGGGACCCGTTCGGCGGCGAGCTCGCCGACGGCGCGGTCCACGGTCGCGGCGCCCTCGACGACAAGGGCTGCGTCGTGGCGATCTGCGCCGCCGTCGAGTCGCTGCTGGCGCGGGGCGTCACGCCGGCGTACGACGTCTGGCTGTCCTTCGGCTGCGACGAGGAGGTCTCGGGCGGTGCGGCGCAGGCGGCCGTCGAGGAGCTGCGCCGCCGTGGCGTACGTCCCTGGTTCGTGCTCGACGAGGGCGGCGCCGTGGCGACCGAGGCCTTCCCCGGCGTCTTCGTCCCGGTGGCCGTCGTCGGCGTGGCCGAGAAGGGCACCACGTCGCTCGAGCTGTCCGTGACCGGCGACGGCGGCCATGCTTCGACGCCCCGTCGACGTGGACCGACCGTGCGGCTCGCGCGGGCGATCCGGAGGCTCGACCGGGCGCCGATGCCCGTGCGTCTGCCGGAGCCGACGGTCGAGCTGTTCCGACGGATGGCTCCGCACGCGCCCGCGCCGCTCCGCCCGGTGCTTCGCCACGCGGACCGGCTGGCCCCGGCGCTCGCGCGCGTCCTGACCCGGCTCGGCCCGGAGCCGGCCGCGCTGGTGCGCACCACCGTTGCCATCACCACCCTCTCCGGCAGCCCCGCGCTCAACGTCATCGCCTCGACCGCCACGGCCGGCGTCAACGTCCGGGTGATGGTCGGCGAGACCGCCGCCGACGTGGTCGCTCGTCTGCGCGACGCCATCGCCGACGACCGGGTCCGAATCCGGCTGGTCGAGGAGGGCGAGCCGTCGCCGGTGAGCCCGCGGGACGACGCCTTCGCGCACCTCGAGGACGTGATCGGCGCGGTCTTCCCGGACGCGGTCGTGGCGCCGTACGTCGTTCTCGCAGCGACCGACGCCCGCTTCTTCCACGCGATCTGCGAGCGGGTCTACCGCTTCGCGCCGTTCCGCATGACCCCGGCACAGCGGCGCTCGATCCACGCCGCCGACGAACACCTTCGCGTCGACGATCTGATCGACGGCGTCGGCTTCTACGAACGCCTCATCGAGGGGCTCGGACGACCCCGCGCTCGACGTGGCGCGGGTTAGGCTGGACCCTGCCAGGAGGTGATCGCATGCCCGAGAGCGAGGACTGGCCGCAGGGCCGACCGACGACGCCCGAGCCTGCCCACCGCGGCCCCGACGTCGACCGCCGCACCGGGAGCCCCGCCGCCGCGTCGCGCATCCGCCAGCAGGTCACGTGGGTCGACCTCCAGGTCAAGCAGGCGATCGAGCGGGGCGAGTTCGACGACCTGCCCGGCGCGGGCCGGCCGATCGAGGACCTGGACAAGGAGCACGACCCCGACTGGTGGCTCAAGAGGCTCGTCGAGCGTGAGCAGATCACCGGCGTCCTCCCTCCCAGCCTCCAGCTCCGGAAGGACGACGCCGCCCTCGACGACCTGCTCGACCAGCAGCGGACCGAGGAGGCCGCGCGCACGCTCGTGGAGGAGTTCAACGAGCGCGTGATCGCGGCGCGCTACAGCCTGCCGCAGGGGCCGCCGCTCATCACCATGCCCCGCGACGTCGCGGAGACCCTCGCCGCCTGGCGGACGCGCCGTGAGGCCCGAGCGGCCCGGGCCGCCGCGGACGCCACCGACGCCGTACGCCGCCGGCCGACTGCCTCCGGTGAACGCCGCCGCCGCTGGTGGCGCCGCTCCCGTTGACTCCCACTCCACCCGTCCTTCGGACGCCCTACCAGCGGGTAACCAGGGCTCGCTAGGCTCGCGCGCATGAGCGAGCGCAGCGAGCGAACCATTCAAGACAGTGTCACGTGCGCCTCATGCGCGCACGGAGCGAAGCGAGTACGCGCATGAGCCACAAGAGCCCGAAGGACTTCTTCGCGCCCCTCGCGGTGGGCGCGCCCGCACCGGTGCGGGAGATCCCGTTCCGGCCCAGCCGTGCGATCCACTTCTTCGACCCGAGCAACCCGAAGATGGTCGACAAGATCCCCCAGATGGTCGGCACGGTCGACGTGCTGCTCGGCAACCTCGAGGACGCGATCAAGGCCGACAACAAGCTGGCCGCACGCGAGGGTCTCGTGCAGATCGCCCAGGCCACGGCCGGTCTCGGTGGGCAGAGCGGGCCGACCCAGCTCTGGACCCGCATCAACGCGCTCGACAGTCCCTGGGCGCTCGACGATCTGACCACGCTGGTGCCGGCGATCGGCGACAAGCTCGACGTGATCATGGTGCCGAAGGTGCAGGGCGCCGAGGACATCCACTACGTCGACCGTCTCCTCGCCCAGCTCGAGGCGAAGGCCGGCCTCACCCGCCCGATCCTCATCCACGCGATCCTCGAGACCGCCCGCGGCGTCGCCAACGTGGAGGAGATCTGCGGCGCCTCCCCGCGCATGCAGGGGCTCAGCCTCGGGCCGGCCGACCTCGCGGCCGACCGCAAGATGAAGACCACGCGCGTCGGCGGCGGCCACCCCGGCTACCTCGTGCGCGAGGACGCGCCCCGGGACGCGGAGGGCGCCTACGCGTACGACGCCGACCGGTTCCGCTTCCAGCAGGACCTGTGGCACTACACGATCGCGAAGATGGTCGACGCCTGCGCGACCCACGGGATCTACCCCTACTGGGGCCCCTTCGGAGACATCAAGGACACCGTCGCCTGCGAGGACCAGTTCCGCAACGCCTTCCTGCTCGGCTGCGTCGGCGCCTGGAGCCTCCACCCGGTCCAGATCGAGATCGCCAACAGGGTCTTCTCGCCCAGCGTGGAGGACATCAGGCACGCCCGCCGCGTCGTCGCGGCGATGGGCGACGGCACCGGCGCCGTCATGCTCGACGGCAAGATGGAGGACGACGCCTCCCTCAAGCAGTGCCTCGTGCTCGTCGAATTGGCCGACCAGCTGGCCGCGATCGACCCGAAGCTCAAGGAGCTCTACGACGGCATCGAGATCGAGGAGGCCTGAGGTGGCCGAGACCACGACGTTCCGACCCCGCCGCTCGGTGCTCTACATGCCGAGCTCCAACGAGCGTGCCCTGGAGAAGGCCAAGACCCTGCCGGTCGATGCGCTCATCCTCGACCTCGAGGACGCGGTCGCCCCCGACGCCAAGGCGCAGGCGCGGGAGAACGCCGCGGCCGCCGTCACCAGCGGTGAGTACGGCGCGAAGGAGCTCACCATCCGGATCAACGGCGCCGACACGGAGTGGCACGCCGACGACCTGAAGGCGGCCGCCGCCGCGGGGCCCGCGGCGATCGTCGTACCCAAGGTCAACAGCGCCGACGCCGTGCGGACCCTCGTCGACGCGTTCGACGCTGCCGGCGTCCCGGAGACGACCGCCCTGTGGGCGATGATCGAGTCGCCGTACGCCATCCTCCACGCCGAGGAGATCGCCGCCGCCTCCGACCGCCTCACCGTGCTCGTGCTCGGCACGAACGACCTGGTCAAGGAGCTGTACGTCGACCACGTCCCCGGCCGCACCAACCTGGTCGCCAGCCTGCAGCTGGCCGTGCTCGCCGCCCGTGCGACCGGCAAGGTGGTCCTGGACGGGGTCTACAACGACGTCAAGGACGTCGACGGCTACCTCGCCGAGGTGGCGCAGGGCCGCGACTTCGGCTTCGACGGCAAGACGATCATCCACCCCGGTCAGATCGAGGGGGCCAACGCGGGCTTCGCGCCGAGCCCCGAAGCGGTCGAGAAGGCCCAGGGCCTCATCGCCGCCTGGGAGGAGGGCGCCGGGAAGGGCGTGGTCACCTACCAGGGCAAGATGGTGGAGAACCTCCACGTCGAGTCAGCGAAGCGCACCCTGTCGATCGCGGAGGCCATCGCCGCCCTCTGACCGCGAGTCGGCGCAGATGGCCGGCTCCTCCACAGCGTGGACACCCATCTGCGCCGACTCGGCGTCAGTCGAGACGGCTCAGCTGGCGCCGCGGCCGAACCGCTCCTCCCACCAGGTCCGCGCGCCGGCGACGAGCCCGCCGAGGTCACGGATCGCCTTGCTGAGTGCGTCCTGGGCGCGGGCGAAGCTGTCGGCGTAGTGGTCGGCGGCCTCCTTGGCGGCGTCGCTCATAGTCGCGGCGTCGTCACCGTCGCGGCGCGGGTAGGCACCGCCGAGGATGGCGGTGTAGTCCCCGGAGTCGACCCAGCGCCGCGACTCGGTCGCGCGTACGACGGCGAACGGGTGGCTCGCCTGCTCGACCAGCATCAGCTTGAGCAGCGAGTCACGCAGGTCGCCGCCCTCGGAATACTCCGCGCCCTGTGCCAGGAAGGACGCCGGGTCGAGGTCGGCGAGGTGACCGCCTCCGGCCGTCTTCATGTGGACCCGCAGGGCGGTCGCGGGGTCCTGCGTCGCGAGCAGTCCGGCCCGGTCGGCGGAGAGCTCCGACTTCCGCGACCACTCCATCAGGGCGGCGAGGATGAGCCGCACGCCGAGCCCGCCGAACGGCAGCGCGTTGAGCACGCCGCTGAACTGCAGCAGCCGCAGCAGCAGCGTGCGGTAGACCGCGTGGCCCGAGAGCGCGTGACCGAGCTCGTGGCCGACGACGAAGCGCAGCTCCTCCTCGTCCATCAGCTCGACGAGCCCGGAGTTGAGGACGATGACCGGCTTCTCCATGCCGATCGTCATGGCGTTGACGGTGGGGTCGTTGACGACGTACAGCTCCGGCAGCTCGGCGACGTCGAGCACCCTCCCCACGTCGGCGAGCAGGCGGTGGATGACGGGGAACTGCCGCTCGTCGACGCGCACGGCGTTCCCGAGCAGCATCAGACGGGTCGCTCGCTCGCTGATGAGCCCGTTGAGCGCCTTGACGACGGTGTCGAAGCCCTTGAGCTTGCGGAGCGCGACGAGCGCGCCGCGGTCGGCGGGATGCTCCCAGGCCCGAGAGCTGATGTCGGGGAGGGTCACGCGGGACCGCATCGGCGAGGCCATGGGCGCAGTCTGCCCCGGTCAGGCGACGGCACACCACGCTTTCCATGCTTTCCACGGTTTCCGCCGATCCGACGTTCACCGGCCTACGCCGGCGCAGCGGTGAGAACGGTCAGGCGCACGTCCCGCACCGCGAGGAGACGTGCGCGGCCTGCGAGGAGAGCCGCACCGGCGCGTCGCCGGCGCCGTACCCGTCATAGCCACCGCGGCGCTCGACGACCTCGAAGAAGACCCCACCGACGGTCTGGGTGTAGAGGTGGAGGTACTCCCCCGTGCTGTCCCGGTCGTAGAGCAGGTCGAGGGACCGCAGGGTGGCGAGCAGCTCGTCGTCGACGTCGAGGCGGGCGGCGAGGTCGTCGTAGTAGTTCCCGGGGATCCGCAGCGGTCGCAGGCCGCGCTCCCGGGCCGCACGGGCGAGCCCGACGATGTCACGGCACGCGAGCGCGACGTGCTGCGCGTGGCCGTGCTGCTCCGCGGGGAGCAGGTTGAGCGGGAGGCGTACGGCGCCGTCCGCGGAGCGCATCACCTGGCTGCGGACCAGCCCCGACGGGCCGGCGACGTCGAGCGCCGGCTGCGGCTCGAGCGAGAGCACGCTGCCGTAGAACAGCACGGCCTCGTCGAAGAACTGCCAGGGCTGCACGAGGTTGACGTGGTCCACGTGGGTGATCGCCGGATCGGGATCGGGCCGTACGCCGTGCTCGAACTCCTCCTCCCAGGCGCCGCCTCCGGAGAGGAAGACCTCGGTCCCGTCGGGGGCCGCGAAGGCGCGGAGGTCCTGGTCGCCGGCGTACGTCTGCCGGTGGACGGGCGGCGCCATGAGCCGCCCGGCGCGGAGCGCCGCGCCCTCGGGGTCGGCGACGTTGAAGCCGACGGCGGCGACGACGGGACGCGCGCCGGCCGCGGGACGCTCGTGGCACACGATGCGGGCGGCGCCCTGGGTCCAGAGCCGGACGTTCTTGCTGCGGTGACGGCCACGGAAGTCGAAGCCGAGCTGCTCCAGGATGGTCTCCACCGGCGTGGTGTCCTCGGCCCTCACCTCGACGAAGTCCACGCCGCGCGGTGCCGGCGCGTCCGGCAGCCGACCGAGCGTCGCGGTGGTCGTCGCGCCGAGGTCGCGGGCGGCACGGTCCTCGAGCCAGCGCAGCGAGCGGAGCGCCTGGCGCGCGGTGCGCGCGGGGTCCGTCCGACGGAAGGTGTCGTTGAAGACCTCGAGCGAGAGCGGACCGTCATAGCCGGCCCGCAGGACGTGACCGAGGAAGGTCGGCAGGTCGAAGCTGCCCTCGCCCGGGAAGAGCCGGTGGTGGCGGCTCCAGGACAGGACGTCCATCGTGAGGGCGGGGGCGTCGGCGAGCTGGAGGAAGAAGATCCGGTCCCCCGGGATCTTCTCGATCTCCGCGGGGTCGTGGCCGCGGGAGAGGATGTGGAAGCTGTCGAGGCACACCCCGACGTGCGGGTGGTCGGCGCGCTCGACGATGCGCCAGGCCCGTCGGTAGTCGTCGACGAACCGGCCCCACGCCAGCGCCTCGTAGGCGAGCCGGATGTCGTACGCCGCCGCGAGGTCGCCCAGCCGACGCAGCTGCGACGCGGAGACCTCGTCGTCGTCCACCGTCGCGGTGGCGACGTTGCTGCAGACCAGCATGGTCTCCGTGCCGAGCCGCCGCATCAGCGCGAGCTTCGCCTCCGCGCGCCTCAGGACGTCCCCGAACGCCGCCTCATCGACGCCCTCGGCGTCGCGGAACGGCTGGTAGAGGTCGAGGGTGAGGCCGAGCCGGTCGGCGAGCGCGCGGATCTCCTCCGGGCTCTGCGGCGCGGCGACGAGGTCGGGCTCGAAGACCTCCACCCCGTCGAAGCCGGCCTCGGCGCAGGCGTGCAGCTTCTCCACCAGCGCGCCGCTGAGGCAGACCGTCGCGATCGAGGTGCGCATCGGAGTCCTCCCGTGGGTGAGTTAATGAACCAAACGGTACATAATTCGCCGGCCCAAGGGAAGCGCTCGCCACGAGGCACTACCCTCGTCGCCATGGCCCGCCTCGCCCCCTCCGAGCGCATCCGAGACGCCGACCGGACCCGCGCCGAGCTGCTCGCCGTGGCGACCGAGGTCTTCGCGACCCACGGCTACTCCGGCGCGCGGGTCGACGAGATCGCCGAGCGCACCAGCACGACGAAGCGGATGATCTACTACTACTTCGGCGGCAAGGAGCAGCTCTACCTCGCCGTGCTCGAGGCCGCCTACCGCAACATCCGCGAGGCCGAGCAGTCGATCAACGCCGGTGACCTGCCCCCGGCCGACGCCGTACGCCGCATCGCGGAGCTCACCTTCGACCACCACCATGCCCACCCGGAGTTCATCCGGCTGGTCTCGGTCGAGAACATCCACCAGGCGGAGCACCTGCAGCAGGTGGAACACCTCCGAGACCTGGGCGCGCCCGCGGCATCCCTCCTCGAGGACGTCCTGGCCCGGGGTCGCGAGGCGGGCGCCTTCCGCACCGACGTCGACGCGATCGACGTGCACATGCTCATCAGCGCCTACTGCGTCTTCCAGGTCGCCAACAGCGCGACGTTCGGCTTCCTCTTCGGCCGGGACATGCTCGCCGACGACGTACGCCGCCGGCACCGCGCCATCCTCGGCGACGCCGTCGTCGCCTGGCTCACCGCGCGCTGACCGCACCGCGTGACCTCACCGCGCCGGCCCACCGCGCACTGACGCGCGCGCCGCCGACGTACGCCACGGGCCATTTTCCTCGCCACACCCTTGACGTCCTCGGGTGTCCTGTGATGTCGTTCACAGCGAACGTACTAGATAGTTCATTAAGGACGACCTCATGCAGAGCCACCCTCCCTATCTCGTCGGCCTCATCGGCGCGGGCGTCGGTCCGTCGCTGACCCCCGCACTCCACATGCGAGAGGCCCGCGCGCAGGGACTCACCTACGTCTACCGGACGCTCGACCTCGGCCGGCTGGGCATCGGCCCGAGCGAGGTCGGCGGGCTCCTGCGCAGCGCGCGCACACTGGGGTACGACGCACTGAACATCACCCACCCATGCAAGCAGTTGGTCCTCGCCGACCTCGACCGGGTCGACGCGACCGCGTCGCGCCTGGGCGCGGTCAACACGGTCGTCTTCGGCCCCGAGGGCGCGGTCGGCCACAACACCGACACCACCGGCTTCGCGGCGGCGCTGCGCACCGGTCTCCCCGGCGCCGAGCTGCGCCAGGTCGTCCAGTTGGGTGCCGGCGGGGCGGGTGCCGCGGTCGCCGACGCGCTGCTCACCGCCGGTGCGGAGCGGCTCGTCGTCGTCGACGTGGACGGCACCCGCGCCGAGCGGCTGACGCAGGGCCTCGCCCACCGGTTCCCTGGAGCCACCGTCGAGGCCGCCCACCCGGACAAGCTGTCCGCCCTCCTTCCCGAGGCGGACGGGCTGGTCAACTGCACCCCCGTCGGCATGGCCGCCCACCCCGGCCTGCCCCTCGACGCCACCCTGCTCCACGCCGACCTGTGGGTCGCCGACATCGTCTACCGCCCCCTCGACACCGCTCTCCTCCAGGCGGCGCGCGCGGCCGGGTGCCGCACGCTCCACGGCGGCCACATGGCCGTTCACCAGGCCGTCGACGCCTTCCGGTTGATCACCGGCATCGAGCCCGAGGCCGACCGCATGCTCGCCCACCTGCGCGAGCTCGCCGCCGCCGGCGACTGAGCCCGTCCGGGCTCGCCCGGACACCACCACCCCCACGACACCCCGGGCGGCTCTCCGGCCGCTCGACCGCGGGCGCCTGCCCGCGGGAGAATCACTCCAGGAGGACCCGATGGCGGGACCGACCGAACCCGGCATGATCACGACACCCAGAACACCGGGCAAGACGCCCGGCAAGGCAGCGCTGGCCAGCTTCATGGGCAGCGCGGTGGAGTACTACGACTTCTTCGTCTTCGGCTCCGCGGCCGCGCTGATCTTCCCGCACGTCTTCTTCCCCGACGACGACGCCTCGGCGCTGGTGATGTCGTTCGCCACCTTCGCCTTCGCCTACGTCGCCCGCCCCGTGGGCGCCGTCTTCGTCGGCCACTTCGGCGACCGCATCGGACGCCAGCGCGTCCTGCTCTTCACGCTCGCCCTGATGGGCGGCTCGACGTTCCTGGTCGGCTGCCTGCCGTCGTACGGCGCCATCGGGTGGGCCGCACCCGTGCTGCTGGTCGCGTGCCGGCTGCTGCAGGGGCTCTCCGCCGCCGGCGAGCAGGCGGGCGCGAGCTCGCTGACGCTCGAGCACGCGCCGGACGGCCGGCGTTCGTTCTTCACCTCCTGGACCCTGACCGGCACCCAAGGCGGCCAGATCCTGGCCGCGCTCGTCTTCATCCCGGTCGTGAGCCTGCCCGACCACGTGAAGTACTCCGTCGGCTGGCGCATCCCGTTCTGGTGCAGCGCGCTCGTCGTGGTCGTCGCCTACTTCATCCGCCGCGGTCTGCACGAGACGCCGGAGTTCGAGGAGGCCAAGGCGAGCCACCGGATCGCGCGGCTGCCGGTGGCGGTCCTGCTCCGCGACCACTGGGCCGATGTGCTGCGCGTCGTCTGCTGCGCCTTCATCGCGGCCGTCTCAACGGTCTTCGGCAACCTCGCTATCGCCTACGGCAAGGAGGTCGGCGTCAACGAGTCGATCACCCTCTGGCTGGTCGTCGTCGCCAACGCCGTCGCGCTGCTGACGCAGCCCGCGTTCGGTCGCCTCGCCGACCGGATCGGCCGCAAGCCGGTCTTCATCTACGGCGCCCTCTCGAGCGCGGCCTTCATGCCGCTCTACCTGTTGTCGATGGGCCAGGACAACGAGCTGCTCACCTTCGCGCTCGCGATCCTGACGTTCTCGGGCGGCTACGCCGCCGCCAACGCCGTCTGGCCGTCGTTCTACGGCGAGATGTTCAGCACGCAGGTGCGGTTCTCGGGGATGGCGATCGGCACCCAGGTCGGCTTCCTGATGGCCGGCTTCGCCCCCACGATCGTCACCGGGCTCGGTGGTGTCGAGAAGGGCGGCTGGACCGTCACCGCCGGCTTCACCGCGGTCATCGCCGTGATCGCAGCGATCTCGGCCGCGACGGCACGCGAGACGCGCTCGGTGCCGACCGCCGAGCTCGGTCTCCGGCCGGTGGCCGTCCCGGCCGCGCCGCGGACCGCGCTCGTGGACCACTGAAGGGTCCGCCACAGCCACACGGGGTGGCCTCCGCCGCGCGCGGAGGCCACCCCGTCGTCGTACCCCTCGCGAAGATGCACAGCCAAACTTTGAAGTTATCCTTCATAGTGTCTAGGCTCGACGACATGACCGGGACCGACCGCGCGACGCTCGCCCAGGACCTGCGTACGACGCTGGGTCGCGCCACCCGCAGCCTGCGGGAGACCGGCGGCCGGATGGGCCTGACGCCGAGCCAGTCCGAGGCGCTGGGCTACGTCCACCGGGACGGCCCGCTCACCATCACCGCACTGGCCAGGCAGGTCGGCGTCCGCTCGCAGTCGATGGGCGCCACCGTCGGCGTGCTGCTCGAGCGCGGTCTCGTGACCGTCACCCCCGATCCCCGTGACGGTCGGCAGAAGGTCGTCGCGACCACCGAGGAGGCCACCCGCCTCGTCGGTGAGAGCCGCAGTCTGCGCGAGGACTGGCTCGTGCAGCGGCTCGCCACCCTCACCCCCGCGGAACAGCAGACGCTCGCCGATGCGACCGCGCTGCTCGACCGCCTCTTCACCGAAGGACGCTGAATGCCGCTCACCACGCTCGACCCGAAGACCGCCCTCGTCGTCATCGACCTGCAGGCCGGCATCATGGGGATCGAGGGTCAGCCCTACTCCACGGCCGACGTCGTCGCCCGCAGCGCCGAGCTCGCCGACGCGTTCCGGACGCGGGGGCTGCCCGTGGTTCTCGTCAACGTCGCCGGGGCGCCCGGCGTCCGCACCGACCAGAACCCCTCCGGTGCCGGTCGTGAGCTGCCCGAGGCGGCCACCACGCTCGTCCCCGAGCTGGGCGAGGCCGACAAGGTGGTCACCAAGCGCACCCCGGGCGCATTCACCGGCACCGACCTGGAGGCCTACCTGCGCGCCCAGGGCGTGACCCAGGTGGTCGTGACCGGCGTCGCGACCGGCAACGGTGTGGCGGCCACGGTGCAGCAGGCGTTCGAGCTCGGCTTCCACGTCACCACGCCGCTCGACGCGATGACCGACTCGGACCTCGCCTGGCACGAGTTCTCCGTCGCCCACCTCTTCCCCAAGCGTGCCGAGACCGGTACGACGGCCGACCTGCTCGCCCTGCTGGAGGCGACCCCCGCGTGACGACGGTCGGCGACCGGACCACCGCTCCCGTCAAGGGCGTCTACGGCGCCCGCTTCCTGGCGCCGCTCTTCCTCGGCCCACTGCTCAACCCGATCAACACCACGATGATCTCGGTCGCGCTGGTGCCGATCAGCCGTGACCTCGGGGTGCCGAGCAGCACGGTGGTGTGGCTGGTGGCGGGGCTCTATCTCACCAGCGCGATCGCCCAGCCGACCCTCGGCCGGGTCGGGGACGTCCTCGGCCCGCGCCGGGTCTACCTCGCCGGGCTCGTGCTCGTGGGCCTGGCGGGGCTCCTGCCGACGCTGTTCGGCGGGTTCGGTCCGGTCGTCGCCTCGCGGGTCCTCCTCGGCGTGGGTACGTCGGCGGCGTACCCCTCCGTCATGGCGATGATCCGCACCCGGTCCGCTCGTGCGGGCGTCGCGACGCCGCCCGCCGTCCTCTCCGGGATCTCCATCTCCACGCTGACCAGCTCCGCGGTCGGCCCCGTGCTGGGCGGGACGCTCATCAGTCTCGCCGGGTGGCGCTCGATCTTCCTCGTCAACGTGCCGCTCGCGCTCGCCGCGCTGGTGATGACGCTGATCTGGATCCCCCGCGACGAGTCCCGCCCCGCCGAGGCGGACCGACCGTCGCTGCGCGACCTCGATCCGGTCGGCATCGTGCTCTTCGCCGCCACCGTCTCGTCGCTGCTGGTCTTCGCGCTCCGGCTCGACACCCCGCACTGGTGGCTCCTCGGCGTGACCGCCGTGGCGCTCGCCGGGCTGGTCGGGTGGGAGCTGCGGCGTCGGGGACCCTTCATCGACTTCCGCATGCTCGCGAGCAACGGGCCGCTGACGCGCACCTACCTGCGGATGTTCCTGCTCTACCTCGGCTTCTACTCGATGACCTACGGCTACAGCCAGTGGGTGCAGGACGACGCCGGCTACACCAGCTCCCAGGCCGGCTTCGTGCAGCTCCCGACCGCGATCCTGGCCGGGATCATGTCCCTCGCGATCGCCCGGACCGCGCGGGTCCGCGGGCCGATCCTGGTCGCCTGCACCGCGCCGATCCTCGGCGGCGCGCTGATGCTGGGGCTCCACTCCAGCAGCCCGCTCGTCTACCTGCTCGTCATCGCCGCGGTCTTCGGCGTCGCCCAGGGCCTGGCGAGCGTCTCCAACCAGCAGGTGCTCTACCGCCAGTCCCCGCCGGACCGCATCGGTACGGCGTCCGGGCTGTCCCGCACCTTCGTCTACCTCGGCGCCATCCTCTCCAGCGGGGTGCTCGGCGCGACCTTCGGCGACGCGCCCGCGGACGGCGACATGCACGTGCTCGGCGTGATCGTCGTCGCCTGCGCCATCCTCGCCGCCGGCCTGGCCGTCACCGACCGCAGCCTGCGGGGCACTGCCGACCGGGACTGATCCAGGGTCGATCCCCCGTGCAACTCGAAGTTGCACTCGAGATGACATGACCCGGGTGGATCTGGTGATATAGCCCGAACGGGCTATCCCCCTCCCTAGAGCCCGGCCAGGAGCAGACCCCCGTGACGATCACTCTCGAGCGCGCCCATGCGGACGTCACCTACCTCGACAGCCGCCGCCCGCGCCACCACGCCACCGAGGCCACCGTCGTGCCGCTGCCCCGCGGCGTCCGGATCGTGCAGCCGCGCGCGGCGGTGCCGACTCCGACCCTGACCCTGGGCCGCAAGCTGGCCATGCTGGCCCCCGCTGCGCTGCTCGCGTCGGTCGCGGCCGGCACCGTGGCACTCCTCCCCCACCTCCAGGACCTGCTCGACCAGGACGGGCAGGATGCTGCGCAGAGCGGCACGGCCGCCCAGGCCGACGACACTGCGCCCGCCCCCACCGGCGTCGCCAAGCACCGTGCCGCCACCCCGGCGCACCACGGCGCCGGCACGCTCACCCCGTCCCGCGCGCCCAAGCACCGCGCGGCCGGCGCCCACGCGGCGACCACCGCCGCCGGCACCGGCGCCGCGGCCGTCAGCCCCCACGCCGCGACCGGCGGCAAGCACGCGGCGACCGTCGGGCACAGCGGCGGTGCGAGCGGCGGTGCGAGCGGCAGCGCCGGCTCGAACGGCGTCGCCGGAGGCAGCGGTGCCGGTGGCGGATCGACCGCCAGCGGCGCCGGCTCGACCGGTGGCGGGTCGTCGGACGGCGCCTCGAGCGGCGGCTCGACCGGCGGCTCCGACGCCGGCGGCACCTCGAACGGCGGCAGCACCTCGAGCGACGGCTCCGGCGCCACGGGCAGCGGCTCCGGCGGCAGCACGAACGACCCCGTCACCGGCCTGGTCAACGGCGTGGGCGACACCGTCGACGGCGTGGTCGATGGCGCGACCGGTCTCGTCGGCGGCCTGCTCGGCGGCTGACGCCGCCGAGCAGCGACGCGCGCATCCTCGGCGGGATGCCTGTGCATTGACCGATCGATCGGTCAATGCACAGGCTGCGACAACAGCCACCCCGCGGCAGCCAACGACGGGGCGTCACCTCGACGGGGACGCCCCTTCGCCGTTGCGCCCGCCGGAGGGACACGGCCAGATGCACCGATCCCTCGGCATCACCGAGAGTCCCGGCCGTCAGCCCTCGCCCATGGGGATCCTCACCCCGGTCCGCGCCGCGACATCGGCGGCCAGTTCGTAGCCCGCGTCGACGTGCCGGATGACGCCCATGCCGGGGTCGTTGGTGAGCACACGCTCGATCTTCTGCGCCGCGAGGTCGGTCCCGTCGGCGACGACCACCTGCCCGGCATGGATCGACCGGCCCATGCCGACCCCGCCGCCGTGGTGGATGGACACCCAGGTCGCGCCCGAGGCGGTGTTGACCAGGGCGTTGAGCAGCGGCCAGTCGGCGATGGCGTCGGAGCCGTCGAGCATCGCCTCGGTCTCGCGGTAGGGCGAGGCGACCGACCCGCAGTCGAGGTGGTCGCGGCCGATGACGATCGGCGCCGTCAGCTCGCCCGAGGCGACCATCTCGTTGAAGCGCAGTCCGGCGCGATGGCGCTCGCCGTACCCCAACCAGCAGATCCGCGCCGGCAGGCCCTGGAAGCGGACCCGCTCGCCGGCCATCGTGATCCACCGGCGCAGCCGCTCGTACTCCGCGGACTCCTCGGCGGGGAAGAGCTCGAGGATCGCCCGGTCCGTGGCGGCGATGTCCGCAGGGTCGCCGGACAGCGCAGCCCAGCGGAACGGCCCCTTGCCCTCGCAGAAGAGCGGGCGGATGTAGGCCGGCACGAACCCGGGGATATCGAAAGCACGGCAGGCGCGGGCCTTCTCTGCCTCGGCACGGATGGAGTTGCCGTAGTCGAAGACCTCGGCGCCCCGGTCGAGGAAGCCGACCATCGCGGCGACGTGCGCGGCCATCGAGTCCCGCGCCCGCTGGGTGAATCCGACCGGGTCGGCCTCGCGCTGTGCCTGCCAGTCCTCGAAGCGCACGCCGACAGGCAGGTAGGCGAGCGGGTCGTGCGCCGACGTCTGGTCGGTGATGACGTCGATCGGGGCGTCCCGTTCGAGCAGGGCGGGGACGATCTCGGCGGCGTTGCCGCGCACCCCGATGGAGAGCGGCGTCCGCGCGTCGCGTGCCTCGATCGCCAGCGCGAGCGCGTGGTCGAGGGAGTCGGCCCAGACGTCGAGGTAGCGGTGCTCGATGCGGCGCTGGATCCGACTCGGATCACACTCGACGCAGATGACCACGCCGTCGTTCATGGTCACCGCCAGCGGCTGGGCGCCGCCCATCCCGCCGAGCCCGGCGGTGAGCGTGATGGTCCCGGCGAGCGACCCGTCGAACCTCTTGTCCGCCACCGACGCGAACGTCTCGAACGTGCCCTGCAGGATGCCCTGCGTGCCGATGTAGATCCACGAGCCCGCGGTCATCTGGCCATACATCGTCAGCCCGAGCTCCTCGAGCCGGCGGAACTCCTCCCAGTTGGCCCAGTCGCCGACCAGGTTGGAGTTCGCGATCAGCACGCGCGGCGCCCACTCGTGGGTCCTCATCACCCCGACCGGCTTGCCCGACTGCACCAGCATCGTCTCGTCGGGGCCGAGGGTCGTGAGCGTCCGCACGAGGGCGTCGTACGCCGGCCACGACCGCGCCGCCCTGCCCGTGCCGCCGTAGACGACCAGCTCCTCCGGCCGCTCGGCGACCGCCGGGTCGAGGTTGTTCATCAGCATCCGCAGGGGCGCCTCGGTCTGCCACGACCGCGCCGTCAACTCGGTCCCGCGCGGTGCGCGGATCGGCAGCCTCGGGTTCTCGTTCCTCGGCTCGCTCATCGGGTGAATCATCGGTTGAGTCATCGCAGCTCTCCGATCACGTGCTCGACCGCGCGGACGACCGCACCTGAGGCCACCAAGCCAACCACGTCCTCGACCTCGGGCGACAGGAACCGGTCGGGCCCCGGGCCGGGGACGCCGGCCTCCCGCAGCAGGCGTACGACGGCCGCCGTGCCCGGCGCCGGCGAGACCCCCGTGGTAGAGCCGGTCGAGACGCGCAGGTCGAGCGCCCGGGCGGCGGTGAGGAGCTCGATCGCTACCACCCGGGTGAGCCCGTCGACGGACCGGCGCAGCTTGCGCGCCGCCGACCAGCCCATCGAGACGTGGTCCTCCTGCATCGCGCTCGACGGGATCGAGTCGACCGACGCGGGAACGGCGAGCCGCTTGAGCTCCGAGACGATCGCCGCCTGGGTGTACTGGGCGATCATGTGTCCCGAGTCGACCCCCGGGTCGTGCGCGAGGAACGCCGGGAGGCCGTGGTTGCGGGCCACGTCGAGGAAGCGGTCCGTGCGCCGCTCCGAGATCGACGCGACGTCAGCGGCCACGATCGCCAGGAAGTCCAGCACATAGGCCACCGGCGCCCCGTGGAAGTTGCCGTTCGACTCCACCCGGCTCTCCTCAGCGAGCACGACCGGGTTGTCCACGGCCGAGTCGAGCTCGCGGGCCGCCACGGTGGCGGCGTACTCGACCGTGTCGCGGGCGGCGCCGTGGACCTGCGGCGAACAGCGCAGCGAGTAGGCGTCCTGGACCCGGTTGCAGTCCGGCCCGCGATGGGACGCGACGACGCCGGAGTTCGCGAGCAGCGCGACGAGGTTGGCGGCGGAGAGGGCCTGGCCGGGATGCGGCCGCAGCGCCTGCAGTTCGGGCGCGAAGACCCGATCGGTGGCCAGCTGCGCCTCGACCGACATCGCCGCCGCCACGTCGGCGGTCCGGAGCAGCCGCCGCAGGTCGGCGATCGCCAGCGCGAGCATGCCGAGCATGCCGTCGGTGCCGTTGATGAGCGCGAGTCCCTCCTTCTCCGCCAGCTCGACGGGCGCGAGGCCGGCCGCCAGGAGCGCGTCCGCCGCAGGCATGAGGGTGCCGGCGGCGTCCCGCACCTCCCCCTCCCCCATCAGCACAAGCGCGCAGTGCGCCAGCGGAGCGAGGTCGCCGGAGCAGCCGAGGGAGCCGTACTCGCGCACCACCGGCGTGATGCCTCGGGAGAGAAGCGCGGCCAGGAGCGACGCGGTCTCGCGTCGTACGCCGGTATGCCCGGTCGCCAGCGTCGAGAGCCGCAGCAGCATGAGAGCGCGGACGACCTCCCGCTCCACCTCGGGCCCGGAGCCGGCGGCGTGCGAGCGGACGAGCGAGCGCTGCAGCTGGGCGCGGAGGTCCGGGAGGATGTGGCGGGTCGCGAGCGCACCGAACCCGGTCGAGATGCCGTACGCCGGCGTGGCCGCCGTCGCGAGGGAGTCGACCACCGCACGGGCCCGGTCGATCGCGGCGAGCGCCTCCTGGGTGAGGGCGACCGGCGCACCGTCACGGGCGACGGCGACCACGTCGTCGATCGAGACGGGTCCGACACCGATCGCGACGGTGCCGCGGGTGGCCGTCGAGGGCGTGGCGAGCGGGTTGCTGGTCATCAGCCCATCCAACTCCGCGCCGTCGCGGCCGTCCATGGGCCGCTCCCGATGCCGGGCCGGCGGGCCGGCCGGCCAGGCTCCGATCGGGTCATTGCCGGCCAGACCACATGACCAGACGAAATGACTAGATGGGGTGACGTCGCACCCGTCACATTTCCGGAAGTCTCTCGTTGCACATCTGTCACATCCCGCTCGCTGGGCGGGAGCGGCGCGAGATCACCCCCGGTTCGCGCTCGGTGACACCGCGTTCAGACCCCGCTATTGGAGGGATGGGGGTCCCTCGCATCCAGGAGATTCGCATGCCCCGCCTTCTCGCTCTCGGCACGGCAGCCGCCGTCGCCGCCACCGGACTCACGTTCGCCGCGCCCGGCTCCGCCGACGCCGCGACCGTCGTGTCGACTCCCTACGTCCTGCGTGGCTTCGGCTACGGCCTGCGTGTCGTCGGCGGCTCGCTGCCGGCCGCGTCCGGCGACCTCGGCTACACCACCTCCGGCTGCACCAACAAGGCCGGCGTCACCCACGAGAACCACACCGCCGGCGTCTCGCTGCCGGGCGGCCTCGGGTCGATCGGCGCGGTCGCGAGCAAGACCTGGTCGACCAAGGTCGGCAACACGGTCAACCGCTACACCCAGTCCAAGGTCGCCAGCATCACCATCGGCAACTCGCTGGGCTCGCTCAACATCAAGGGCCTGACCATGACGACCCACGTCTGGCACAACGCCGCGGGCTTCCACTCCAAGGCCACCGCCAACGCGGGAAGCATCACCGGCAAGATCGGTCCGCTGGCTCTGCCCGGCAAGCTGCCCACGCCCGGCAACCCGATCACCATCCCCGGCCTCCTCAAGCTCTCCATCGGCGCCAAGAAGGAGAACGTCGGTCCCAACTGGGCGGGCGCCAACATCGACGGCCTCCGGCTCCAGCTGCTCCCCACGAAGACCACGATCAACCTGGCCCACTCCTGGGCCTACATGTCGAAGGGCATCGCCTCGGGCGTCTTCGGCGGCAACGCCGTGGCGACCAAGGTCAGCGCGCTCGGCGGCATGGTCTCGTCCAGCGGCCAGCCGTTCCGCCAGATGCCGTGCAAGAGCCCGCAGGGCAAGACGCTGACCAAGGCCATCGCCAGCGTCCCGCTGAAGGTCCCCGGCTTCCCGATCTCGGTGGGTGCCGCCACCTCGACGGTGCAGGGCAACCAGTCGAAGACCAAGGCCTGGGGCCGCGGCATCTCGAAGGTCGCCTCGATCTCCCTCGGCAGCGGCAGCACGAAGCTGGTCGTGAAGGGCCTCGTCGCGCAGGCCAACGTCAGCCGCACCGGCAAGGGCCTCTCGAAGCTCACCCGCAACAGCAACGGCACCCACGTCGCCTCGATCACGCTGGGCGGCAAGAGCTACACCCTCTCCCAGCTCGACGGGAAGTCGCTCGACATCCCCGGCCTCGACCAGGTGGTCAAGATCCAGACCAACGTCGTGAGCAACGAGTGGCAGGGCATCCAGGTCGTCGGTCTGCGTCTCACGCTGCTCGGCGCGAGCGACGCCTCCAAGACGGTCATCGACCTGGCCCGCACCCGCATCAAGATCGTCAAGCCCTGACCGGCTGACCTCGGCGATCCGTCCCGGACCCCGCCGCGCTCGTCCTGAAGGACGGACGCGGCGGGGTCCGTCGTCTCTCCGGCGTCTTTACTGAGAGGGTGACGACCCTTGCCCCTCCCTCCCCCGCGGTGGGGGTCGTACGCCGCTGGGCGATGCTCGGAGCCAGCACGCTCGCCCAGGCCGCGGCGGCGACGATGATGCACGGCGCGGCGTTCCTCATCCCGACGCTCCACCAGCGCGACGGGCTCAGCCTGGCCCACGCCGGTCTGATCGCCGCCGCGCCGACGCTCGGCGTGATGCTGGCGCTCGTGCCGTGGGGCTGGGTCACCGACCGGCGCGGTGAGCGGCTGGTGCTGGTCGCAGGCCTCGGCGGTACGACGCTGGTCGGGCTCCTCGCCGCGCTGACCCATGGACTCGCCCTGCTCGGCGTGATGCTCGTGGTCGGCGGCGCGTGTGCCGCGAGCACCAATGCCGCGAGCGGCCGTGTGGTGGTCGGCTGGTTCCCGCCTCACCGGCGCGGGCTCGCGATGGGGATCCGCCAGATGG
The DNA here is from genome assembly GCF_040838215.1 of Nocardioides eburneus. Taxonomy (NCBI): domain Bacteria; kingdom Bacillati; phylum Actinomycetota; class Actinomycetes; order Propionibacteriales; family Nocardioidaceae; genus Nocardioides; species Nocardioides eburneus. Next base: position 53,812 of record NZ_JBFPJR010000017.1, read on the forward strand.
CGCAGCCCGTCGGGGTCGGCATCGCCGCGATCACGGTGGCCGTCGTGGCCGCACACCACGGCGTCCACGCCGCCATGTGGATCCCGACGATCGCCTGTGCGGCCGCGCTCGTCCTGGTCGCCGCCGTCGTGCTCGATCCGCCGCGGCCCGACCGCAGCGCCGCCCCTGCGCCCAACCCCTACCGCGAGGACGGCTACCTCGCCCGGATCCACGGTGTCTCGGTGCTGCTCGTCGTGCCCCAGTTCGCCGTCTGGACCTTCGCGCTCGTCTGGCTCGTCCAGGACCGGCACTGGGATGCGGCGCCCGCGGGCGTCCTCGTCGCCGTCGCCCAGGTCTTCGGCGCCCTCGGCCGGATCGCCGCGGGGCAGCTCTCCGACGTCGTACGCAGCCGGATGCGGCCACTGCGCTGGGTCGCGTGGGCCGCGGCGGGGACGATGCTGCTGCTCGGCCTCACCGCAGGGCTCGGCTGGTTCGTCGCCGTACCCCTCGTCGTGGTGGCGACCGTGCTCACCGTCGCCGACAACGGACTGGCGTTCACGGCGGTGGCCGAGCGCGCGGGGCCGTTCTGGTCCGGTCGGGCGCTGGGGCTGCAGAACACCGCGCAGTTCCTCGCGAGCAGCATCGTGCCGCCCGTCGGCGGCCTCGCCGTCAGCCATCTGGGGTACGCCGGGACGTTCGCCCTCGCGGCGCTCTTCCCGATCCTCGCGATCGGCCTCGTGCCCGTGTCGGCCGAGCGGCCGCTCGCCCACTGACCGGCGCCTCAACGCACGGCCGACGTGTGACGAGCCGCACCGGTGGACCCTGCACATCGAAGTTACCAACGGGTAGGATCCCGTGCACGCCCGAGGGCACCGCCCTGCGTGCCGGCCGATTGTCAGTAGAGTCGCCACGCTCGGCCTTCGCCGTACGAGCACAACTCATCGAGGAGCCCAACCCGCATGTTGCAGACGATCGTCATCGCCGTCTCACTCGCGCTGGCCGTGGTCACCGTCTATCTGGTGGTCCAGGCCGTGCGCAGCATGGTCGGTGTCCTCCGGATCGGGCAGCCGGCATCCCGCGCCGATGCCCCCGGGAAGCGGACCCTGACGATGCTGAAGGAGACCTTCCTCCACACTCGGATGTTCCAGTGGCGCTGGGTCGGCGTCATGCACTGGTTCGTGTACTTCGGCTTCCTGATCCTCAGCACAGCCGTGCTCCAGGGCATCTTCCAACTCTTCGACCCATCGTTCGCGCTGCCGCTGATCGGCCGCTGGTTCGTCTATGAGTGGGTCTGCGAGGCCATCGGCGTCCTCTCGACGATCGGCATCGTCTTCCTCATCGTCTACCGCCAGATGCACCTGCCCAAGCGGGAGGGCCGCCGGAGCCGGTTCTTCGGCTCGACGTTCTGGCAGGCCTACTTCGTCGAGGCGATGGCGCTGCTCGAGGGTGCCGCGATCATCTTCATCCGCGGCGCGGAGTACGGCCTGGACAAGGCCGAGGGCCACACCGATTCGGCCACGCGCTTCCACTTCCCGATCTCGTCGTACGTCGGCGAGTGGCTCCACTACCCGCTCGGCAAGGACGGCCTCGAGACCCTCGTCCTGGTCATCGCGTTCATCAAGGTGGTCTCCGCGCTCGCCTGGCTCGACGTGGTCGCGCTCAACCTCACCATGGGCATCGCCTGGCACCGCTTCACCGCCTGGTTCAACATCTGGTTCAAGCGCGAGGCGAATGGCCGCGACACCGATGGGGCGACCACGGCGCTGGGCTCGATCAAGCCGCTGACCAGCAACGGCAAGGCGATCACGCTCGACGACATCGACGACCTCGACGAGGACGCCAAGCTCGGGGTCGGCTCGATCGAGGACTTCTCCTGGAAGGGCATCCTCGACTTCACCACCTGCACCGAGTGCGGCCGCTGCCAGTCGCAGTGCCCCGCATGGAACACCGAGAAGCCGCTCTCCCCCAAGCACCTCGTCATGAGCCTGCGCGAGCACGCGTACGCCGCCGCGCCGTACCTTCAGAGCGGCCGGACCGAGGGCACCGTCGCGGAGAAGCCGCTCATCGGCCACACCGACCAGGACAGCGCGGCCGGCGCGGGCGAGGAGGTCCTCGACTGGTTCTACAACCCAGCCGACGGCGGCTTCGTGATCGACGAGGACGTGCTCTGGTCCTGCACCTCCTGCGGCGCCTGCGTCCAGCAGTGCCCCGTCGACATCGAGCACGTCGACCACATCATGGACATGCGCCGCTACCAGGTGCTCGTGGAGTCCAACTTCCCGACCGAGCTCAACGGCCTCTTCCGCGGCCTGGAGAACAACGGCAACCCGTGGAACATGTCCTCCCGCGCGCGGATGGACTGGGCCAAGGACCTGCCGTTCGACGTCAAGGTCGTCGGGGAGGACATCGAGTCGCTCGACGAGGTGGACTGGCTCTTCTGGGTCGGCTGCGCCGGCGCCTACGAGGACCGCGCCAAGAAGACGACCCGTGCCGTGGCCGAGCTGCTCGACCTGGCCGGCATCTCCTTCGGCGTCCTCGGCAACGGCGAGACCTGCACCGGCGACTCGGCTCGCCGGGCCGGGAACGAGTTCGTCTTCCAGGGCCTGGCCCAGCAGAACGTCGAGACGTTCAAGGAGTTCAAGGTCAAGAAGGCCGTCACCACCTGTGCTCACTGCTTCAACACCCTGAAGAACGAGTACAAGGAGTTCGGCATCGAGCTCAAGGTCGTCCACCACACCCAGCTGCTCAACCGCCTCGTGCGCGAGGGCAAGCTGACGCCGGTCGCCTCGGGCGCGGGCGCCCACAAGCGCTCGATCACCTACCACGACCCCTGCTACATCGGCCGCCACAACGGCGTCTACACCCCGCCGCGCGAGCTCCTGCAGGTGCTGCCCGGCGCCTCGGTGGTCGAGATGCCCCGCAACTCCGAGCGCTCCTTCTGCTGCGGTGCCGGTGGCGCCCGGATGTGGATGGAGGAGAACCTCGGCTCCCGCATCAACCGCAACCGCACCGACGAGGCCGTCGCCACGGGCGCGGACCAGATCGCGGTCGGCTGCCCGTTCTGCCGGGTGATGCTCTCCGACGGTCTCACCGCGGCCCAGTCCGACGGCACCGCCCGCGAGGAGGTCGAGGTCCTCGACGTCGCGCAGATGCTGCTGGCCTCGGTCAAGGGCGAGATGGCCACCAAGCTGGCGCCGGGCTCCGGCACGGAGACCGCGGCGAAGGTCGCGACCGCCGCCGAGCCGTCCGCCGGTGACGTCACCGCCTCCGCCGCCACGGTCACCGAGACCGCCGACGCGGGCCCGGCCGCCAAGGCGTCCCAGGAGGCCGGAGGGTCGTCGCTCTTCGACACCCCGGCCCAGGGGACCACCTCGGCTCCCGATGACGCCTCCTCGCTGTTCGACACCCCGGCCCCGGCTGAGCCCGCGGCTCCGGAGTCCAAGGCCACGCCGTCCTCCGGTGGCTCGCTGTTCGACGAGGGCGGCTCCCTCTTCGACACCCCCGCCGAGCAGGCTCCCGCGGCGGAGGAGAAGCCGGCCACGGCCCCCGAGCCTGAGGCCGACCAGGGCACCGGTGCCGCGTCCGGCTCCGACGCCGGTCTCGGTGGTGGCTCCCTCTTCGACATCCCCGCCACCCCGGCCACCCCGGCCGCGGAGGCCGCCGCACCGACCGCGGAGCCCACGCCCACCGAACCCGCGGCTCCGGCCGAGCCCGCAGCCGAGGAGCCGCAACTGGGTGCCGGCGGATCGCTGTTCGACATCCCGGCCACCCCGGCCGCGGAGGCCGCTGCTCCGGTCACCCCGGAGGCCACCGACGTCGAGCAGCCGTCGGCTTCCGCCACCGCACCTGTCTCGACGGAGAAGGCCTCCGAACCGGAGGCCACCGAGACCGCGAAGACGGCTCCGCCGGCCGGCTCGGGTGCGACGTCGGCGCCGCGCAGCGACGTCGACATCGAGGGCGCTTCCTCGCTGTTCGACATCGAAGCGCCCGACGGCGCTGTCGCCGCTGCTCCGGCTGCTCCGACTCCGGCTGGTCCGGCTCCGGCTTCGGCTGCTCAGCAGGCGGGTGCGGCACAGACAGCCGACGCATCAGCGCCCGTCGAGGCTCCGGTCACCGACGCGACCGCCGCCGGCGCCCAGCAGGACGAGGCCGAGCAGTCGTCCGCGTCGCCCGCTGCACCCACGTCGACGGAGACGGCACCGACCGCCCCGGCAACGCCCGTCGTCAGCACGACGGCCGTGGCGAGCTCGGGCGTCGCCTCCGCGCCGCGCAGCGACGTGGAGATCGACAGCGTCTCGTCGCTGTTCGACATCGAGGCGCCCGAAGGCACGGTCGTCGCCGGTGCACCGGCTGCGGCCGCCGCCGAGGTCCCGGCCGCGGAGGTCGCTGCGGAGGCGGCTCCGGAAGCGTCCGCCGCCGAGACTGCCGCCGAAGAGCAGGCCGCCGTAGTTGAGGCGTCCCAGCCCGAGGCGTCCCAGCCCGAGGCATCCCAGCCCGAGGCATCCGAGCACGCAACGGAGACCTCCCCCGCGGCCCCGACGGAGGCGGAGACCGAGGACAGTTCCGAGGCCCCGGCTGTGGAGCAGCCGGAATTGGCCGATGACCAGGCGGCCCCGCAATCGACGACGAGCAGCGGCGAGTCGCACGCGCCCCGCACGGACGTCGACATCCACGAGGTCGAGTCGCTCTTCGACCTCTGATCCTCACCCGGCGTACGAGGCCCCCGGCAGTCACCTCCGACTGCCGGGGGCCTCCTTCTTGCGGGCGCCGGTGCTTCTGCGCGGCCGCGCCTGGCACGCTGGCGAGAAAGTGCGGGGCCGCGGCGCCGCCCTACGCGCACTTCCCCACCACGGGGGCATGTGCCCGCTGTGTCACTGCACCAGACGTCCGGCGGGTGGAGGCGTCGCGTCTCCCAGGGGCCGCGAGCCTACGTGGCGACGGGCAGCGACCCGAGGAGAGGGGCGGCCGAGCGTTGACCGATCGATCGGTCAACCCGCGCTTGACCAATGCCACCGCACCCCGGCTGCCGCAGGCGGCCACCACCCATGGCCGCCCCACCCCGGCGGCGGCTTCCCGACCGCCCACGACAAGCCCACCACGCGCCGCGGGCGGGGACGATCCGACGATCATCCCCGCCCGCAGCGCGACGGCGCCCGAGGCGCCCGACATGTCACTGCACGGGCGGCGTCTTCTCGCTCTCGGGGACCTCCTTGACGACGACGGGGCGCAGCCACGCCCAGGCGAGGAACACCAGCCCGACGACGAGCATGACGAGTCCCGCCCAGAGGTTGTCGTGCTTGTCCCCCTTCGCGTCGTTGCCGACGAAGGCGAACACGAGGATCAGGATGATGCCGTAGACACTCAGCAGAGCGCCGATCACGTTGCGGATGTCGAAGGCACCCGCGGTCTTCTTGCGTGCCGACTTGCCGGCCGACTCTCGCGCCATGGGTGGCTCCTCTCAGGCGAAGACGATGTTGAGGACGATGACAAGGACGAGGCCGACGCCGGCGAGCGGCACCGGGCGCCGCCACCATGGGAAGCCTGTGGCGTCCTTGTCGACGAGGTCGGACTTCGGGGTCTCGGAGTAGACCAGTCCCTTGAGCTCGGCGACCGGCTTGGGCCGGGTGACGAGCGAGACCAGGACGCTCAGGACGACGTCGACGACGAACGCGGCCCCCGCGGCGACGAACGACGCGCCCTGGCCGCTCAGGTTGAGCACCCCGATGCTGGCGGAGCCGAAGGCGTCCTTGCTGAGGAAGGCGACGACGACCGCGGACAGCGTGCCGGAGACAAGCCCGATCCAGCCCGCGGTGGCGGTCATCCGCTTCCAGAACATCCCGAGGATGAAGGTCGCGAAGAGCGGCGCGTTGAAGAACCCGAAGAGCGTCTGCAGGTAGTTCATGATGTTGCTGAAGTTGGAGGCCAGCGACGCGGTGAAGATCGCCACGATCGTCGCCGCCACGGTCGCCACGCGCCCCACCCGCAGGTAGTAGTCGTCGGAACGATCCTTCTTGAGGTAGCGCTCCCAGATGTCGTACGACAGCACGGTGTTGAACGCCGAGATGTTGGCCGCCATGCCCGCCATGAACGCGGCGAGGAGACCGGTGATCGCGACGCCGAGCAGTCCGTTCGGCAGGAGGTCGCGCATCATGTAGATGAGCGCGTCGTTGTAGGTGACGCCGTCGCCGGATGCTCCCCCGGCGACGGACATGCCCTGCTTGACCTTGACGATCTCGGGCACGAGCACGGCGGCGATCATCCCCGGCAGGATCGTGACGAACGGGATGAACATCTTCGGGAACGCACCGATGATCGGCGTGGTCCGCGCCGACGTGATCGAGTCCGACGCCATCGCGCGCTGGACCTCGACGAAGTTCGTGGTCCAGTAGCCGAACGAGAGCACGAAGCCGAGGCCGAACACGATGCCGATCACCGACAGCGCGCTGGAGCCGAAGCCGGTCAGGTCGTTGCCCGGCCACGAGTGCAGCTGGTCGGAGGCCGCCGGCACCTTGTCGGAGTGCTGGACGGCCAACTGGGTGATCTTGTCCTTGAGGCCGCCCCAGCCGCCGATCCGGTGGAGACCGATGATGGTCAGCGGCGCGAGGGCGCCCACGATGACGAAGAACTGCAGGACCTCGTTGTAGATCGCCGCCTTGAGACCACCGAGCGTGATGTAGGACAGCACGATGGCCGCGGCCACGAGCAGTGCGACCCAGAGCGGCCACCCGAGCAGCGCGTGCACGATGGCCCCGAGCAGGTAGAGGTTGATGCCCGCGATCAGCAGCTGTGCGATCGCGAAGGAGACCGCGTTGACCAGGTGGGCGCCGGGCCCGAACCGGCGGAGCATGAACTCCGGCACCGATCGGACCTTCGAGCCGTAGTAGAACGGCATCATCACGACGCCCAGGAAGAGCATCGCGGGGATCGCGCCGATCCAGAAGTAGTGGACGGCGGGAAGGCCGTACTGCGCGCCGTTCGCGGACATGCCCATGATCTCGACGGCACCCAGGTTGGCCGAGATGAAGGCGAGCCCGGTGACCCACGCCGGCAGCGAGCGGCCGGAGAGGAAGAAGTCGACCGAGTCCGAGACGCCGCGGCTGGCCAGGAAGCCGATGCCGAGCACGAAGACGAAGTAGACCGCGATGATCAGATAGTCCACCGCGTTGGCCTGGATCAAGGTCTCCAGGACCGGGATGCCAGTTCCGGGCATGCCACGACCTTTCTGTTGTCGTCGAGTCGCGGTACCCCACTAAACCATCCGGCGACCCCGGGACGGCCGACGCGGCGCGGGGCACGCCGTCGTACGTCGCGAACCGCGCCGCACCACCATGACATCACTTTTCCTTGACGTGACGTCATTATGGCGTCATCGTGGTGCACATGGACATCACCCCGTACGTCGAGAGCCTGCGCCGCGATCTGCTCGCGGCGGCCGAGGCAGCCGGCCCGGAGGCGCGCGCCACCGCCGAGCGCCTCTCCTACGCCCTCGACCCGGCGGCGCGGCTCGCCCTCATGGAGGCCGTCTCCCAGGCGGCCGCCGAGATCACTGCTGAGCTGCCCGCCGGAAGCGTCGACGTCCGGCTCAACGGACGCGAGCTCGAGTTCGGCGTCCATCTCCCCCCACCACCTCAACCTGCGGCCCCGGCTCCTGCGCCCGAGGAGGAGGACGAGGACGAGGGCGCCATCGCCCGCATCACGCTCCGGATCCCGGAGTCGGTCAAGGCCCGCGCCGAGGAGTTCGCCGCCAGGTCGGGCAGCTCGCTCAACACCTGGCTGGTCAACGTCATCCGTGCCGCCACCCGCGAGGGCGGCATCAACGTCGACGTCGACCTGAGCTCCCTCCCCCAGTTCATCAACGACGCCATGGGCGGGTTCGACCCGTTCCGCACCGGCACCAACAAGTCCCAGCGACGCATGACCGGCTGGCTCTGACCCCTTCTCACCCTCATCGGGACCGGCGACCCGCGCCGGCCCCGTGGCTCCGCACTCCCTCAGGAGACCTTCGATGACCGTCTACACCTTCGGCACGCCCGGCGCGATCCGGCTCTACGTCGAGCTCGGCAAGGGCCGTCTCGACGTCACCGCCAACGACACCGACACCACGACCGTCACCGTCGAGGGCGACGACCCCGACGAGGTCCGCGTCACCCGGGAAGGTGACCTCGTCAGCGTGGTCGCACCCCGCGACCGCGGCCTCTTCGGCCTCGGCGGCAAAGGCCACAGCGTCGCCGTCACCCTGCCCGAGGGGTCCGCGATGCGGGCCCAGACGGGCAGCGCCGACGTGGCCGCCGTCGGCGCTCTCGGCACCGCCCAGGTGAAGACCGGCTCCGGGGAGCTCGACCTCGACCGGGTCACCGGCGCCGCCGAGCTCGCCACCGGTTCCGGCGACATCGCGGTCGGCCGGGTCGGAGGTCGGCTCGGGGTCAAGACCGGCTCGGGGGACATCCGGATCGTCGAGGCGGACGGTACCGTCCGCGTCTCCACCGGCTCCGGTGACGTCCAGCTCGACCACACGACCGACGCTGTCGAGGTCAAGACCGGCAGCGGCGACCTGCGGATCGGCACCGCGAGCGGCGAGATCGCCATGGCCACCGGCAGCGGCGACCTCGAGATCCGAGCGCTGACCCGTGGCCGCCTCGTCGGGAAGGGCGCCTCCGGTGACATCCGGATCGGCGTCCCGGCCGGGACACCGGTCTGGACGGACCTCAGCACGGTGAGCGGTCAGATCCGCTCCGGCCTCAAGGGCGCTGGTCAGCCGGCCGAGGGCCAGGACCACGTCGAGCTGCGCGCCCGCACCGTCAGCGGCGACATCACCCTCATCGAAGCGTGAGGAGCCGTCATGTGGGATCCCCTCGTCGAGACTCGCGCCCGCCGCGAGGTCCAGGATCGGATCGAGCGCGGCGCCCGTGACCGTCGGGCCGCCGCCGTACGCCCCAAGCGCACGCGCCACACCCTCGCCGCCTCGCTCCGCCGGTTCGCCGACCGCCTCGACAGCTGACGTCAACGCCGCCAGCGTCCGCGCGGTGCGTGAGCGGCGCCAACGCTTTGCCGGGGTCCCCGCCGCCCGCAGCGAAGCGAGGACGGCATGGGGTGGACTGGCGGACGCTCCGTCGGAGGCGTTCAGCCGCGCATGGCGACGCCTTGGCGCCAATAACCCATGAAGGCGACCTGCCGCCGCGGCAGGGCCAGCTCGTTGACGAGGTGCCTGCGCAGGGCCGTGACCATGCGGGACTCGCCGGCGATCCAGGCGTAGCGGCCGTCGGTGGGTGCCGGCTCGTCGGCGATGACCTCGCCCGAGGAGGAGTACGTCGGGGTCTCCCACAGATCCAGATCGCCCAGCTCCGCCTCGTCCGGGGAGGGGTCGTCGGCGGAGAAGCCCAGCAGGCCGCCGACCGCCTCGAGAGCGAGCGCGCCGACGGGGGCGCCCTCGCGCGGCAGCCAGCGGACGTCGATGCCGGTCGGCGCGTCGATCTTCTGGACGTCGTCCTGGGTGGGCACCTCGAGGACCGCGGTCCCGGCGGCGTGGTCGGGGAGCGATCCGAGGATGGAGCAGATGGCGGGTACGGCGGTCTCGTCGCCGACCAGCAGGAGCCGCTCGGCGTCGCCCGGATCCCACTCGATCCCGCCGAAGAACTCGCCCCGGCGCGGCACCACGATGAGGAGCTCGTCGCCGACGCGGGCGCCACCGGCCCAGTCGGAGCCGGGGCCGTGGGCGCCGTCTCCGTCGGCGCCGTGGAGCACGAAGTCGACGACGATCCCGACCTCGGCTCCCTCGCCCCGCACCTCGCGGATCGTGTAGGTCCGCATGGCGCCGCGCTCCCCCTCCGGCAGCGCCGAGAACTCCTGCCACCAGGTGTCGCCGTTGAGCACGGGCAGACCGGCCGGTCCGGGGAAGAGCAGTTTGATCCGCTGGTCGAGCGTCGGGCCGTCGACCCCGAAGTCGGCGAGATCGGGGCCGGCCAGCTCGACCCTGACGTACGACGGCGAGAGCCGCTCGACGGAACGGGCGGCGACTCGGGCGAGCAGGGGCATGTCAGGCTTCCGATCCGTCGAGGGCGAGCTGAGGCTCGGGGGTGTCGGACGGCACCCTGTGGTGGCGGCCCATCGGGACGACGAGCGGTGTGCCGGCGACCGGGTCGGGCACGACCCGGCAGTCGAGCCCGAAGACCTCGCGGACGCGCTCCTCGGTGACGACCTCCGCGGGCGTCCCCTCGGCGACGACCCGGCCGTCGCGGAGGGCGACGAGGCGGTCGGCGTACCGCGCCGCGAGGTTGAGGTCGTGCAGCACCATCACGACGGTGGTGCCGCGGCTCTGGCGCAGGGAATGGAGCAGGTCGAGCAGGTCGAGCTGGTGGGCGACGTCGAGGAAGGTCGTGGGCTCGTCCAGCAGCAGCAGGTCGGTCTGCTGGGCGAGCGCCATCGCGACCCAGACCCGCTGCCGCTGGCCGCCGGAGAGCTCGTCGACGACGCGGTCGGCGAGCTCGAGCGTGCTGGTGAGCGCAAGCGCCTCCGCCACGGCCTCGTCGTCGGCCGTGCTCCAGCGCGAGAGCGGCCCGCGGTGGGGCGCTCGGCCACGGCCGACGAGGTCGACGACGGTGATGCCCTCGGGTGCGATCGGCGACTGTGGCATCAGACCGAGCACCTTGGCGACCTCCTTCGTCGGCTGCTGGTGGACGGCCTTGCCGTCGAGCAGCACCGCACCGTGGGTGGGGTGGAGCAGGCGGGCCATGCCGCGCAGCAGCGTCGACTTGCCGCAGCCGTTGGGTCCGACGATGACGGTCGTCGCCCGGTCGGGGATCTCCAGGCTGACCGCGTCGACGACGGCGCGCTGGTCCTTCCCGCCGTAGCCGAGGGTCACCCCGTCCGCCACGAGCCTCATGACGATCTCCTTCCGGCTCGCCCGGAGGCGAGCAACCACAGCAGGAACGGCGCCCCGAACGCGCCGGTGACGACCCCGACGGGGAAGTTCACGTCGGGGATGGCGTACGCCGCCAGGTGGTCCGCGCCGACCATGACGATCGCGCCGACGAGGGCGGCGCCCAGCAGGGTCGTGCGCCCGCCGTTGAGGGCCCGGGCGATCGGCCCGGAGACGAACGCCACGAACGCGACCGGCCCCGCGGCGGCGACGCCGAGCGCGGTGAGCAGGACGGCGAGGAGCAGCAGGCCGTCGGCGTACGCCCTCGTGACGCCGAGGCCGGACGCGACGTCGGGGCCGAGCTCGAGGACGCGCTGGGAGCGGGCGACCCAGGCCACGAGCGGCAGGAGCACGAGGAGGCAGAGCGCGAGGACGCGGATGGTCGGCCAGTCGGCGGCGTTGAGACTGCCGGTGAGCCAGCGCAGGGCGGCGTGCGCGTCGTACTCGTCGGCGCGGGTGAAGAGGTACTGCACGACGGCGAGCAGCGCCGCCGCCGCGGTGACGCCGACGAGCACCAGGCGGTAACCGCTCTCGGGGCCGGCCACCAGCCGGATCGCCGCGGCGACGACGACCGCACCCAGGATCGCGACCGCCGAGAGCGAGGTCCCGGAGAGACCGAGGACGACGATCCCGAAGACCGCCGCCGCGCTCGCCCCCATGCTGACGCCGACCATGTCGGGGCTGGCGAGCGGGTTGCGCAGGGTGCTCTGGAAGATGGCGCCGGCCGTGCCGAACGCGAGCCCGACGAGGACGGCCATGACCGCGCGCGGAAGCTTGCTCTCCATCAGGATGAAGCTCGCGCCGGGGATGTCCTTGCCGCCGAGGATCCGCACGAAGTCGGGCACGGTGATGATGTAGTCGCCGCCCAGCACGCGCAGGAGGAAGAGCGCGACCAGCACCGCCGTCAGGCCGCCGGCCAGGAGGGCGAGCCGCCGCCGCGGTCCACGCCGCGCCCGTCGTACGACGGCGACCGGCGGCGCCGCGGCAGGCGTCCGCTCGAGAAGGCTCCGCGGGGTCATGCGCGGTCCCCGTTCCAGGCGGGACGCCGGGCTCGGTCGTGCGCGACGGCGCGTCGGGTGCTCACAGGCCGGCCATCCGTCCGCGCCGCAGGAACCAGCAGAAGACCGGGACGCCCACGACGGCGGTCATGATGCCCACCTGCACCTCGGTGGGCGGCAGCACGACGCGTCCGACGACGTCGGCGAGGACGACGAGCACGGCGCCGTACCCCATCGAGAGCGGGAGGACACGGGTGTAGGCGCTGCCGACCAGCGCGCGGACCGCGTGAGGCACGACCAGGCCGACGAACGCGATCGGGCCGGCGAGGGCGGTCGAGGTGCCGGCCAGGAGGACCGCGGCGAGGCCGATGGCGACCCGGTCGAGCGCGGTGCGCCGACCGAGGCCCTTGGCGAGGTCGTCGCCGAGCGCGAGCGTGTCGAGGGTGCGGGCGCCGGCGAGCGCGAGCACGGCACCGACCGCGAGGAACGGGAGCCCCGTCCCGACGACGTCCCAACCGCGGCCGCCGAGGGTGCCGACCTGCCAGCGGCGCATGACGTCGAAGGTCTGCTTGTCGGTCAGGAGCACCGCGCTGGTCCAGCTCGCGACGCCGGCGGAGAGCGCCGCACCGGCGAGGACGAGCTTGGCGGGGGTCGCGCCGTCGCGCCCGAACGACGCGACCGCGTGGACGGCCACCGCCGCGACGGCGGCGCCGAGGAAGGCGAACCACAGGTAGGAGTGCAGCGAGCTGACGCCGAAGGCCGAGACGGCGAGGACCATCGCGAAGGAGGCGCCTGCGTTGACACCGAGGAGGCCGGAGTCGGCCAGCGGGTTGCGGGTGAGCCCCTGCAGGCAGCCGCCGGCCAGGGCGAGCGCGGCGCCGACGAGCAGGCCGAGCACGGTGCGCGGCAGCCGGGTCTCGATGATCGCCTGCCCCACGCTGCCGTGGTGGAGGAGATCCGTCGGCGCGACCATCTTCGAGCCGACGAGCACCGAGGCCGCGGACGCCACCACCAGCAGGCCGAGGAGCAGCCCACCGGCGGCGTACGTCCGCGACGCCGGTCCACGGCTCCGGCCGGGTGTGGCCGGCCCGGCCGGAGCAAGCGTGGGAGCGGCGGTGCCGGTCACTTCCCGGCGACCGCCTCCGCGACCTTGGGCACGAAGTGCTCCAGGGCGTACGGGACCGACAGCGGCGTCGGGACGCCGGCCGCGAGCGAGGACACGTTGTCCGTCGAGGCCAGCATGTGACCGCTCTTGATCGCCGGGATCTGGCCGATCAGCTTGTCGTCGGCGAAGGTCTTCGCGTCGGAGTCCTTGACCGCGTAGGTGAAGAGGAAGTCCGACTTCAGCTCGGAGGCGCGTTCGGCCGAGATGGTGCCGTAGAACGCGTTCTTCGGCGAGATCTTCTCGATGACCGGGGCGTTCTTCATGCCGATCGCGGTGAGGAAGGCCGGGCGGGCGTCGGTCGGCGTGTAGTAGGAGATCTGCGAGAGGTCGGAGGTCGCGAGCGCCGCCCAGATGAAGGTCTTGCCCTGGATCTGCGGGTAGTCCTTCCGGGCCTGGGCGAACGCCGCCTCGGTCTCCTTCTCGACCTGGGCGGCCAGCGTGGAGCGGCCCACGGCCTTGCCGTCCATCTCGAGCGACTGCTGCCAGCTGGTCGCCCACGGCTTGTCCGGGTAGGCGACGACCGGCGCGATCTTCGAGAGCTTGGTGTATTGCGCCTTGGTGATCCCTGAGTAGGTGGCGAGGATCAGGTCGGGGTCGAGCTTGGCGACCTCGTCGGCCGGGATGTCGTCGGTCTCGTCGATGACCGCCGGCATGGTGCCGCCGAGCTCCTTCAGCTTGGCTTCGAACCACGGGGTGCTGCCCTTGGCGTCGCCGCCCCAGGTCTCCTTCTCGATCCCGACCGGCACGACGCCGAGCGCGAGCAGCATGTCCTGGTCGTTGACGCCGACCGAGACGATCCGCTTCGGCTCGCTGGTGATCGTGGTCTCGCCGAAGGCGTGCTTGATCGTCACCGGGAACGCATGCGGGTCCACGGAGCTGGACGCGGACGCCGCGGGGGCGTCGTCGGCGCTGGTCGAGCCGGTGCTGCATGCGGTGAGCACGCCGCCCCCGAGAAGGAGCGCGGCCGTGGCGGCAGCGGTGCCGACCACGGTCTTCGTACGACGGATCACGGGTCCGCCTCTCTACTTAGGCCTGACTTACTTAGGCCAGCCTAACCGAATCACCGGGTCATCCGGCAAGGGGTCGGCGCTCGCCCGGCCGTCGTACGCAGGCCAGAACGAGATAGTCCGGGACGTTTCCGTCGGTTACCGACGAGTAGGGCGACCGGTGCGTCCCGGACTACACCGGCCGGGCCGGCGGGTCGCTCCTCAGATCGTGGTGCGGTGGAAGTTCTGGAACGAGCGCGACGGCGTCGGGCCGCGCTGGCCCTGGTAGCGCGAGCCGTACTTCTGTGAGCCGTAGGGATGCTGGCTGGGCGAGGAGAGCCGGAAGAAGCAGAACTGTCCGATCTTCATCCCGGGGTAGAGCTTGATCGGCAGCGTCGCGACGTTGGCCAGCTCCAGGGTCACGTGGCCGGAGAAGCCCGGGTCCACGAACCCGGCGGTCGCGTGGGTGAGGAGCCCCAGGCGCCCCAGCGACGACTTGCCCTCGACCCGCGCGGCGACGTCGTCGGGCAGGCTCACCACCTCGTAGGTCGACCCCAGCACGAACTCGCCCGGGTGCAGGATGAACGGGTCGTCGCCGTCGGGCTCGACGAGCCGGGTCAGGTCGGACTGGTCCGCGGCCGGGTCGATGTCGGGGTACTTGTGGTTCTCGAACACCCGGAAGAAGCGGTCGAGACGCACGTCGATCGACGACGGCTGCAGCATGGACTCCTCCCACGGGTCCATGACGATCCGCCGGGCCTCGATCTCGGCCACGATGTCCTTGTCGCTCAGCAGCACGCGGACAACCTACCCGGCGCATGCCGCGCCCGGGTCCCTCCGCACAATGGATGACATGGTCCTCGACGCGCTCATCCCCGGCCGGTTCACCCGCTACGTCGCGCTCGGGGACTCCTTCACCGAGGGGGTCGGCGACCCCGACCCGACCCGTCCGAACGGCGTCCGCGGCTGGGCGGACCGGATGGCGGAGACGGTCGCCACCGTCAACGCGGACTTCCGCTACGCCAACCTCGCCATCCGCGGTCGGAAGCTCCACGCGATCGTCGCCGAGCAGCTCGAGCCGGCGATCGCGCTGAAGCCCGACCTCGTCACGCTCTATGCCGGCGCGAACGACATCCTGCGCCCGCGGGTCGACCTCGACGCCCTCATGAAGGAGTACGACGCCGCTGTGGCGCGCCTCGCCGACACCGGCGCCCGAGTGGTGCTCTTCACCGCCTTCGGTGCCCGCGCGTCCCGCTTCTACAAGCCACTGCGGGGTCGCTTCGCCTACTACAACGAGCTGGTCCGCGAGGTTGTCGACCGCCGCGGGGCGACGCTCGTCGACTACTGGCGGATGAGCGAGTACGACGATTGGGGCTACTGGGACGTCGACCGGCTGCACATGTCGAGCGCCGGCCACGCGCTCATGGCGCGCAAGGTCCTCGACGTCCTCGGCGTCCGCCACGACCTGCCGGTGCCGCCGCCGCTGGCCCGCCCGCTGCTGACTCGCGCGGAGCAGCGCCGCGCCAACTGGGAGTGGACCCGCGAGCACGCCGGCCCCTGGGTCAAGCGGCGCGTCACCGGCCGGAGCTCGGGCGACGGGCTGGCCCCGAAGTATCCGGATCTGACGCCCTTTCCGACCTCCGCCGCCTCGTGAGGTAGCATCGCGTCGCGCTTCCCCACACGGGGAGCGCATGCGGATGTAGCTCAGTTGGTAGAGCGCAACCTTCCCAAGGTTGATGTCGCGAGTTCGAGTCTCGTCATCCGCTCCGCACACGGCCGGGTCCCCATCGGGACCCGGCCGTCGTCGTACGCCCCACCTGCCGGCTCGTAGGCTGACCCCGTGGGTTTCGATGGCTTCCCGGTCGCGGCGCTGGACTTCTACGACGACCTCGAGGTCGACAACACCCGGTCCTTCTGGGAGGCGCACAAGGCGGTCTACACCGAGTCGGTGCTGGCGCCCATGAAGGCGCTGACCGCCGCGCTCGAGGAGGAGTTCGGGGCGGCGAAGATCTTCCGGCCCTACCGTGACGTGCGGTTCGCGAAGGACAAGACGCCGTACAAGACCCATCAGGGCGCCTTCGTCCGCGTCGCCGACGCGACGGGCTACTACGTGGAGGTCTCGCCGCGCGGTGTCCGTACGGGTGGCGGCTCCTACCACCTCGAGTCGCCCCGCCTGGCCGCCTTCCGCGCCGCCGTCGCCCACGACACCTACGGCGCCGAGTTGGAGCGGCGCCTCGGGGTCTTGGAGAAGAAGGGGTACGACGTCGGCGGCGACCGCCTCAAGACCAGCCCGCGAGGGTACGACGCCGACCACCCCCGCATCGAGCTGCTCCGCCACCGGTCGCTCGTCGTCGGGCGGTCGCTCGGCTTCGAGCCCGTCATCCACACGAGCGACCTGCTCGACGAGGTGCGCCGCGACTGGCGCGCCGTACGCCCCCTCGTGGAGTGGATCGCCGAGCACACTGACGCACGTCTGGGGTGATCGGTGGAGCGTGAGACGCACCAGGCACGTCTGACGCTCCGCCGATCACGAGAGCAGCCGCTTCTTCGGCGTCAGCGGCAGCACCCGCGTCCAAGGCCCCACGTCGTCGGTCTCCCAGTCCTCCGAGCCGTCGTACGGCGGCCGGGTCGCGTCGAGTTGCGAGAACGGCCGCAGACGGACGCTGCGCAGGTTGCCCGCGTTGAGGCAGGCCAGCGGGACCACCGCATGCACCTCGTCGTACTTCGGCCACACCGCCAGCGTCGCCGCCGGGCACTTCTGGAGCCACCAGTGGGCACCCCACACCTGGATCTTCGGCTTCGTGCCCTCGAGGTTGAGTTCGATGGACCCGCCGCCCTGGGCATCGAGGGAGAACTTCTCGCCTCGCCGGGCGGTCGCCGGCCAGATCACCGTCCGTGACCTGATCGTGAACGCGAGCGTCGGCGTCCTTCCGGTGCGGGTGATCCTCAGGCGGAGGTGAAGCATGTCGTTGGGCGCCTTGCGCCAGTGCGACGTCGGCCCGCCGTGCACGTTGTAGTGAATTGCATCCCCTGCGGGGAGCGCCCGGTTGACGCGCACGACGGCGGCACGCTGGTCCTTCTTGGACGGCGTCGCGGCGTCGGCAGGCGCCGCGACGAGGACAGACACGAGGGCACCAAGCGGGAGCATGGCAGCGGCAGCGAGGACCGCCTTGCGGACGAACGGTCGGTTGATCACGAGCAACCCCTGGGGACATTGACATGGTCTGACCTCTCTGGGATGCCCGCCGGGCCCGATCGGTTGCCGGCCGATCGGCATAGCCGGCGCGCGGCCCTGCCGCCGGCGTACCGAAGTCTCGGGAATCACGACTGCGTCCAGGGCCACACCGGGGGCGCCTTGCGACGCTCTGAGTGCCTCTTTATGATTGAAGTTACTGACCAGTAGCGCGCTCCGTGGCGCACCCCGATGCTGCGACGCGGGTCAGTCACCCGATCCGACACAGAAGGTGGAGCAGTGAGCCACTACAAGAGCAACCTGCGCGACGTGGAGTTCAACCTCTTCGAGGTCTTCGGCCGCGACAAGATCCTGGGCACCGGCCCCTACGAGGACCTGGACGTCGACACCGCCAAGGAGATCCTCGCCGAGATCGAGCGCGTGTGCCGCGAGGACCTCGCCGCGTCGTACGAGGACAGCGACCGCAACCCGCCGGTCTTCGACCCCACGACGCACACCGCTCCCGTCCCGGCGGCGTTCAAGAAGTCCTACGACACCTGGATGGAGGCGGGCTTCTGGAGCCTTCAGACGCCGGCGGCGATCGGTGGCACCACCGCCCCGCAGTCGCTGGTCTGGTCGTCGGCCGAGTTCGTCCTCGGCGCCAACGCGCCGATCTGGATGTACGGCGCCGGCCCGTTCTTCGCGCGGGTGGTCTACAACAACGGCACCGACCGCGACAAGCGCATCGCCGAGATCATGGTCGAGCGGCTGTGGGGCGCCACGATGGTGCTCACCGAGCCCGACGCCGGCTCCGACGTCGGCGCGGGCCGCGCCAAGGCGACGCTCAACGAGGACGGCACCTGGAACATCACCGGCGTGAAGCGCTTCATCACGAGCGCCGAGTCGGACCTCCAGGAGAACATCATGCACCTGGTGCTCGCGCGCCCCGAGGGCATCGAGGGCGTCGGCGGCCCCGGCACGAAGGGTCTCTCCCTGTTCCTCGTCCCGAAGCACCACTTCGACCCGGAGACCGGCGACCTGACCGGCGAGCGCAACGGCGTCTACGTCACGAACGTCGAGCACAAGATGGGCATCAAGGTCTCCAACACCTGCGAGCTCACCTTCGGCGACCCGCAGGTCGGCGGCGGCGAGCCCGCGCGCGGCTGGCTGCTCGGCGAGGTCCACAACGGCATCGCCCAGATGTTCGACGTCATCGAGAACGCCCGCATGATGGTCGGCTCCAAGGCGATTGCGACCCTCTCGACGGGCTACCTCAACGCGCTGGAGTACGCCAAGGAGCGCGTCCAGGGCGCCGACCTCACCAACGCCGCGAAGACCGCCCCGCGCGTGACGATCACCCACCACCCCGACGTACGCCGCTCGCTGCTTGTGCAGAAGTCGTTCGCCGAGGCCATGCGCGCGCTGGTGATCTACACCGCGTGCTGGCAGGACGACGTCGCGATCGCCGGGTTCGCCGGCGAGAAGAACGAGCTCGCGGAGGCGGTCAACGACCTGCTGCTCCCGATCGTCAAGGGCTACGGCTCCGAGCGCTCATGGACGATCCTCGGCACCGAGTCGCTCCAGACCTTCGGCGGCTCGGGCTTCCTCCAGGAATACCCGCTCGAGCAGTACGTCCGCGACGCCAAGATCGACTCGATCTACGAGGGCACCACCGCGATCCAGGGCCAGGACTTCTTCTTCCGCAAGATCGTGAAGAACCAGGGTCAGGCGCTCGGCCACCTCGCGGGCGAGATCAAGTCGTTCCTCGAGGCCGAGGGCAACGGCGAGCTCAAGGAGAGCCGCGCGCTCCTCGCGACCGCGCTCGAGGACGTCAACGCGATCGTCGGCCACATGTTCAACGACCTGATGGCCTCGCAGGAGGACATCAGCAACATCTACAAGGTCGCCCAGAACACCTCGCGCCTCCTCATGGCCGTCGGCGACGTCGTCTGCGCCTGGCTCCTGCTGCGCCAGGCCGAGGTCGCCCTCGACAAGCTGGCGGGTGCTGCGCCTGATTCCGGGGCGAGCAAGGACAAGGACTTCTACGAGGGCAAGGTCGCCGCCGCGAAGTTCTTCGCCGCCTACAACCTGCCGAAGATCAGCGCCGAGCGTGCCATCGCCGAGGCGATCGACAACGCGATCATGGAGCTGCCCGAGTCGGCGTTCTGACCCACTGCCTCCGCGGCCCGTCCGGTCTCCACCGGGCGGGCCGCGGTGTCGTTCGCGGGCATGCCCGGCGCCGGCACCGGGTATCGGTGGCCGAGCCGCACGGAAGGAGTACCCCATGGTCATCGGTGTCGGCATCGTCCTGATCGTCCTCGGTCTCATCCTGGTGACAGGTGCCGTGGACCTTCCCACGAGCTGGGAGAACCACATCGCGAGCGACACGCTCGGCTGGATCCTGTTCGCCGTCGGCGTCCTCGCGATCCTGCTCGGCCTCGTGGTCAACCACCAGCGCAGCCGGGTGACGAGCACGCACGTCGAGGAGCGCCGGGGCTACGGCGAACCCCGTCGCGAGACGCGGTACGACGACGAGGGCCGGATCTGACCGTCCGCTCCCCCATGACTGCAGATCTACCCGCTCAGCGCGGTCGCCGCAGCGCGGCGGCAGCGCTGCGGCGTACGTCCTCGGTGAGCGCCACCAGCGCCGGCGAGTCGAGCCGCCAGCGCTGCCAGAAGAGCGGGACGTCGACGGGCCGTCCGCCCGGAAGGCGGACCAGCCGCCCCGCGGCGAGGTCGGGCTCCAGTTGGGGTGCGGGGACCGCGCCCCAGCCGAGTCCCCGGCGGACCGCCTCGTGGAAGTCGGTCGAGGTCGGCACCCGGTGGACGACCGGCGGACGGGTCGCGCCGTGGGCCGCGAGGACGTCGTCTTGCACGTGGTCCTTCTCGTTGAAGACGACGACCGGCATCGCCGTCCAGTCGACGCCCCGGCCGTGCCGGTAGCGCTCGATCAGGGCCGAGGTCGCCGCGGGCGTGTAGCGCAGGCTCCCGAGCGCCTCCACGACGCAGCCCTGGACCGCCTCCGGCTCGCTGGTCACTGCGGCCAGCACCTCGCCGCGGCGGAGCAGGTCGTGGGAGTAGGCCTGGTCCTCCACGGCGAGCCGGAGGACCGTGCCCGGGCGCTGCGCCACGGCGTCCAGCACCGGCCGGAACCAGGTCGCGAGGGAGTCCGCGTTCACCGCCACCGCCAGTTCGACCACGCCGTCCTCGTCGAGCTCGGCCGCGGCCTCGTCCGCGAGCAGCCTGAGCTGCCGGCCCAGCCGCACGAGCGGCAGCCCTGCCGGCGTCGCAGCGCAGGGCGTCGTACGCCTGACCAGGACCTGGCCCGCCGCCCGCTCCAGGGCGCGCACCCGCTGGCTGACCGCACTCGGGGTGAGGTGGAGGCGGCGGGCGGCGGCCTCGAAGGTGCCCTCCTCGGTGATCGTCACGAGGGTCTCGAGTTGGGCAGGATCGAACCGCACGGCGCAATGGTAAGTGCTGCTTCACTTCAGGAAGGAACATTCGTTGGTCTTCACAGCCTCCGGCGCCGTACGTTCGGGGCGTGATCGACGCCGGCACCGCCGGGCTCCTGACCGGGCTCTCCCTCATCGTCGCCATCGGCGCGCAGAACGCCTTCGTCCTCCGACAGGGGCTCCTGCGCTCCCATGTCGGCGCGGTGGTGGTCCTGTGCGCGCTCTCCGATCTCGTCCTCATCGCCGCCGGCGTCAGCGGGATCGGCGCCGTCGTCGATCATGCCCGCTGGGTGCTCACCGTGGTCCGGTGGCTCGGCGTCGCCTTCCTGGTCTGGTACGCCGCCGGCTCGCTGCGCCGGGCCGGGCGGCCCGAGCGACTGGCGGCCGAGGCCGGCGGCGCCGCGCCGCGGTCGCGCGTCCTCGGACGGGCCGCCGCACTGACCTGGCTCAATCCGCACGTCTATCTCGACACCGTGCTGCTGCTCGGCTCGATCGCCGCAGCACACGACACCGGCCACGGCATAGGAGGACAGTGGTGGTTCGCGGCGGGCGCCGGCCTCGCCAGCATCGTGTGGTTCTGCGCGCTCGGCTTCGGTGCGCGGCTGCTCGCGCCACTGCTCGCCAAGCCGCGGGCGTGGCAGGTCCTCGACGTCGTCGTCGCCCTCGTGATGCTGGTCGTCGCCGCCCGGCTCGCGCTCGGGTGAGCCGGGCGGCGGTCGAGCGTCGGCTCAGGCCCGGTCGAGGGCCTGGTCGACGGCCTGGTCGAGCGGCTCGGCCACGGTCGCGCCGTCGTGCGCCTGCAGCACGCGGTCGTGGCGGAGCGAGGTGTGACGCGTCTCCGTGGCAACGAGGACCGCGGCAACCGTGATGACCGCCGTGATGCCGACGTAGATCGCGACCGCGGTGGTGTTCTTCTCCGACACCTCGCCGAGCAGCGCGACCGCGATGATCGGGGCCAGCGCACCGGCCAGGATGGAGCCGAGCTGATAGCCGACTGACGCGCCGGTGTAGCGCACGGAGGTGCCGAAGAGCTCGGAGAAGAACGCCGCCTGCGGGGCGTACATGAAGGTGTGGAAGAGCAGGCCGACCACGACCGCGAGCAGGACCTTGGGCTCGCTGAGCGAGTCGACCAGACCGAAGAAGAACCACACCCAGACGCCGACGCCGATCGCGCCGACGAGGTAGAGCGGGCGTCGACCGACCTTGTCCGAGAGCGCCCCGACGAGCGGGACCGCCACGAACTGGATCGCCGCGCCGATGAGGAGCGCCTCGAGGATCACGCCGGTGTCCGCGTCGAGGTAGGTCTTGACGTAGGTCAGAACGACGGTGACGAAGATGTAGTACGACGTGTTCTCCGCCAGGCGCATGCCCATGGCGACGAGGACCTCGCGCGGGTAGCTCCGGATCACCGAGAGGAGCGGCAGGTGCCGCTCGGCCGTCTCCTCCATCGCCGCCTTGGCCTCGGCGAAGACCGGCGACTCGACGAGGCTGAGTCGCACCCAGAGGCCGATGACGACGAGGACCGCCGAGAGGATGAACGGGATGCGCCAGCCCCAGGACTCGAACGTGTCGTCGGACTGGACCGCCTGGAGCACCCAGAGCACGCCGGTGGCGAGCAGGTTGCCGAGCGGCACGCCACCCTGCGGCCACGAGGCCCAGAAGCCACGGTGCTGGTCGGCACCGTTCTCCGAGGCCATGAGCACGGCACCGCCCCACTCGCCACCGACGGCGAAGCCCTGCACGAGCCGGCAGACAAGGAGCAGGATCGGCGCCGCGACGCCGATGGTGGCGTGCGTCGGCAGGAGGCCGATCGCGATCGTCGCGACGCCCATCATCAGCAGGGCGATGACCAACATGTTCTTGCGGCCGACCCGGTCACCGAAGTGGCCGAAGACGATGCCCCCGAGCGGGCGGGCGACGAAGCCGAGGGCATAGGTGCCGAAGGAGAGCAGCGTGGCGGTGACCGGGTCGGAGTCGGGGAAGAAGAGCTTGCCGAAGACCAGGGCGGCCGCCGAGCCGTAGAGGAAGAAGTCATACCACTCGACGGAGGTGCCGATGAGGCTGGCGAACACCACCTTGACGATGGAGTTGCCTCGGGTGGGCGCGTTGGCGCCCACCGGCGTCTTGTCGACGGTCATGGGGGATCGTGTTCCTTTCGAACCTGATGACGATGAAGCGGGCGGTCGGCGCTCAGGCCGCCGTCCATCCGCCGTCGAGGCGGTAGCAGGTGCCGGTCACCGCGTCCGCGTACGAGCCGCAGAGGAACGCGACCACGGCGGCCACGTCCTCCGGCTCGACGAGTCGCCCGACGGGGGTTCGGGCGAGCAGGACGCGGCTGAGCACCTCGTCCTCCGCGATGCCGTGCGCCTGCGCCTGGGCCGCGATCTGGCCCTCGACCAGCGGCGTACGGACGTAGCCCGGAGCCACGGTGTTGCTGGTGACGCCCCGGCCTGCGGCCTCGAGGGCGATCACCTTGGAGAGCCCCTCCAGGCCGTGCTTGGCGGCGACGTACGCCGACTTGTACGGCGACGCACGGTGACCGTGCACGGAGGAGACGTGGACGATCCGGCCCCAGCCGCGCTCGTACATGCCGGGCAGGACGGCCCGGGCGAGCCGGAAGGGAGCCTCGACCATGAGCCGTTGGATCAGCGCGAACCGGTCCGGCTCGAACTCCTCCACCGGGGCGACGTGCTGGACGCCGGCGTTGTTGACCAGGATGTCGGTCGCGAGCCGGCCGGCCGCGGCGGCCTCGTCGATCGCCGTACCGTCGCTGAGGTCGAGCGCGAGGTGGTCGCCTCCGACCTCGTCGGCGACGGCCCGCGCCGCCGCCTCGTCGATGTCGACGACGCACACGCGCGCGCCGTCGGCCGCGAGTCGCTGGGCGACCGCACGACCGATGCCGCTGCCACCACCGGTGACGAGTCCGCGGCGGCCGGCGAGGAACGGAGACGGCACGGACGGTGTGACGCTCGTCTCACTCATGGCCGGGAACGCTACGCATCCGGCTGTGGCTGCGGACATGTGGCGTCCCCACACATTCGCGCGCACAAGATGTGGGGACCCGACGGTGTCAACGCGGGACGCTGCGCAGCCGCCAGAGTCGGAGCGCGAGCTGCAGATCGAGCATCCGGTCCGGCTCGCGCCAGCGCGGTCCGAGCAGTCGGCTGATCCGCTCGAGCCGCTGCGACACGGTGTTGGCGTGCAGGTGCAGGGACTGGGCCGTCGCCGCCAGACGGCCTCCGGCAGCGAACCACGCGTCGAGCGTCCCGACGAGGTCGGTGCCGCGCCGCTCGTCGTACGCGACCAGGGGGCCGAGTGTGTCATCGAGGAAGCCGCCGAGGTCATCAGGACCGTTGTGCCCGAGCAGCAGGCGCGCCAGACCCAGACCGGTCGGATCGCTCACCTCGCCCGACCGGCCGAGCGCGTGCAGCGCCTCGAGGCAGCCGCGCGCCTCCCGCCACGCCGCGCGTACGCCGGCCGGGCCGGTGCGCCGCTGGGGGTCTGTCGCCACCCCGACGGTGACGGC
Organism: Nocardioides eburneus; assembly: GCF_040838215.1. Classification (NCBI taxonomy): domain Bacteria; kingdom Bacillati; phylum Actinomycetota; class Actinomycetes; order Propionibacteriales; family Nocardioidaceae; genus Nocardioides; species Nocardioides eburneus. The sequence goes on from NZ_JBFPJR010000017.1 coordinate 78,005, forward strand.
CTGGCTTCCCAGGCGCGCGGCCAGGCGGCGCGAGAGCGTCTCCCCCACCGGACGTGGTGCCTGCCCCGGGGCCACCAGCACCACGGTGCCCTCGTACTCACCGCCGAGCCCGCCGAGCTCGCTCGCCAGCCGCGCCGCGGCCCGGGCCGCACTGTGCCGGTCGTCTCCGGCGACGTCCGCGACGGCCACCACGCCGAGCCGGTCGAGGTCGGCACCCTGTCGGCGCGCCCGCGCCCGGAGCGCCTCCACGCTGTGCTCTGCCTCGCTCAGCAGGTCCGTCAGCAGCTCGCCGCGCACCCGGTCCTCCGCGTCTGCGGCTGCCCGGGCGAAGAGCAGGACGAGCGCGCTCACCACGGCGCCGCGCTCGAGCGTCCGGCGGGCACCCGGCGTGAGCGGCTCCGCACCGCTGTGGAGCACCAGCGTCCCGAGGTGCTCGGCGCCGGCGAGCGCGGCGGCGACGTATACCGGCCGTCCCTGCCGTCCCTGCCGGTCCAGCTCGACGGAGCGCCCCTTCGTCCGTGACTCCTCCGCCGCGGCCGCCAGGTCGGCGGGTGAGAGGTCAGGGGCACCCTGGGTCGCCTCGTCATCGTCGACGGTCGCGACGAGATGACCGTCGGCGTCGTACACCGCCAAGGACGCCTGGAGGAGGTCGCCCAGGATCGCGGCGACGTCACCGACGCCGCCACCACGGAGCAGGATCTCGGTGAGCCGGTCATGCGCCCCGGCCGCGAGCTCGAGGGCGTGAGCCTGCTCGCTGATCCGCTGGTTGGCGGCATCCAGCTCGGCCAGCGCGGCCTGGGTCTCCTGGAACAACCGCGCGTTCTCGAGCGCGACCGCGGCGTGCGCGGCGAAGGACGTCAGCAGGCTGACCTCGCCGCGCGGGAAGGCGCGGACCGACCGGTGCCCGGCGAGCAGCGCCCCGATCACCCGGCCCTCGACGGTCAGCGGTACGCCGAGGATCGCCCGGATCCCCTCGTCCCCGACGGCATGGTCGATGTAGTCGCGGTGGATGAAGCGCGCATCGTGCTGGTAGTCGTCGGTGTAGTACGGCGCCCCGCGCTGCGCCACCAGTCCGAGCAGCCCCGTGCCGAGCGGCAGCCGCAGGGCGCGGAACTCCGCGGAGACGGAGCCGTCGGTGACGCGCATGTAGGACGCCCCCTCCGCCTCGTCGTTGAGCGAGAGGTAGGCCAGGTCGGCGCCCAGCAGCTGGCGGGCGCGGCGGACGATCGCCGCCAGGATCGCGTCCACGTCGCGGATCGCGATCAGGTCGTTCGCGGTGTCGAAGAGCGCGGTCAGCTCGGCTTCACGCTTCTGGTGACGCTGCAGCCGCTCCCTGATCTGCCGAGCGATGGCCCGCCGCTCACGGAGCCGGTCCAGCTCCTCCGCGGTCGCGCCGCGCGCCCGGGCCACCTCGGCGACGTCGTCGAACGCCGCGTCGAACGCCTCCTCGGACGCCCCGTGGCGGAGCAGGTCCAAGAACACATCCGAGATGTCCATGCCGGTCACCTTAAGGTGACCGGCACCGTCGGGGCGGTCGTCGTGGACGGCTGTCGCCGTACGCTCGCTCTCTCCTAGGGTGTGGGCATGGACGACCTTCAGCGCGGAGGACTCGGGGCGCTCACCGAGCTGTGGTGGCGAGCGGTCACCGACCTGGCCGACTTCCTGGCCGACCTGCCCGAGGCCGCGTGGGACCTCCCGACCGACCTGCCCGGCTGGGACGTGCGGGCGGTTGCCGCGCACGTCGCCCACCTCGAGTCGGTGCTCGCCGGCGGCCCGCACGAGACTGCCGAGGTGCCGGACCTGCCGCACGTGCGCGGCCCGATGGGGCAGTTCACCGAGATCGGGGTGCTCACCCGCAGCGACCGGACCGGCGCCGAGATCGTCGCCGAGATCCGCGCGACCACCGCGCGCCGCCGCGAAGCCCTCCTCGCCACACCACCGAGGGACCCGGACGAGCCCGCGCCCGGCGTGTTCGGCGCCATCGGCTGGTCGACGCGGACCCTGTTCCGCAACCGGCCGCTCGACGTGTGGATGCACGAGCAGGACGTCCGCCGGGCGACGGGCCGCCCGGGGAACCTCGACTCCCCCGCGGGCGACCACACGACGTCGTACCTGATGGAGAGCCTGGGGTTCGTCCTCGCCAAGCAGGTCGGCGCACTGCCCGGCACGACCGCCGTCCTCGAGGTCGAGGGGAGCGCGCCGGTCGCCGCGGAGGTCGGTGACGACGGCCGCGGCCGGCTGCTCGACGCGCCGCCCGCACAGCCGAGCGTGCGGATCGCGACCGACCGCGAGTCGTTCCTGCTGCGCGCCGGCGGACGCCGCGAGGTGCCGTCCGAGCGGTTCGAGGTCGGCGGCGATCCCGACCTCGGCGCCCGCGTCATCGCGTCCCTGGCGGTGACCCCGTGACCTGGTCGACCGCCTCGATACCGGACCTCAGCGGCACGATCGCCGTCGTCACAGGACCCACGGCGGGCGGCATCGGCTGGCACACCGCGCGTGGGCTCGCGAGCCACGGCGCCGCGGTCATCCTCGCCGGCCGCTCGTGGGAGCGCCTCGACGCCGCGGACAAGGCGCTGCACGACGCCGTCCCGACCGCGCGGACGGAGAAGGTCGCCCTCGACCTCGCCGACCTGCGCTCCGTGCGGGCCGGTGCCGAGGCGATCGCCGACGCGGCGTACGAGCTCGGTGGGCCGCTCCGGCTGCTGGTCAACAACGCCGGCGTGATGGCGACGCCCCCGCAGCGGACCGTCGACGGGCTCGACCTGCAGCTGGCGACCAACCACTTCGGCCCGTTCCTGCTCACCGGGCTGCTGCTGGAGTCGCTGGTCGCGAGCGGCTCCGGCCGGGTCGTCACGGTCGCGAGCCTCATGCACAAGATGGCCCGGCGCGCGCCGCTCTCCTATCCGACCGTGCCGGTCGGCCGCTACTCGGCATGGGGCACCTACGCGCAGTCCAAGCTCGCGAACCTGCTCTTCACCTACGAGCTCGACCGGCGCGTCCGCGCGGCCGGACTGCCGATCACCGCCGTGGCCGCGCACCCGGGCTACGCCGACACGCATCTCGTCGCGAACGGGCCCATGGCCCGCTGGGGACGCTTCTCGAGCATCGGTCAGGCCGCCTCCTCCGCGGTCGCCCAGACCCCCGAGGCCGGCTCCTGGCCGACGCTCATGGCTGCCACCGCCGACCTCCCGCGCGCGTCGTACGTCGGCCCCGGCGGTCCCTTCGAGCTCGCCGGTCCGCCCCGACCGGTCTCCGCCTCCCGGCTCGCCCGCGACCCCGACGCCGCCCGCGCGCTCTGGGAGCTCTCCGAGCAGACGACGGGGATCGCCTACCCCTGAGGGTCGCGGGTCGAGTTGCCGGTTGTGACGGGTCGAGACGTCAGTCGTGACGGGTCGAGATGCTAGTTGTAACCGCACGAGATGCGCGTTGTGGTTCGTGTGGGAGCGCCACAACCGAC